>JAIOPQ010000129.1 GCA_021413825.1 Spirochaetia bacterium
ACCGAACTGATTGATTATTTTTTCTGCGACTTTCATTGCAAGCCCCCATTTTTTTCTTGCTCTCAAGATAGCCTCAGGAATACGATTGTCGAGAGATTTTGTGATTTTACTAAATAAATTTAATAAATATTATTAAGTAATAGTCAAGACCGCTTGGCAATGGGGAGCTTCTCGTTGCGGGATACCTCAGAAGGGATCGCTTATGGTCCTGAACACGCGGACAGAGGCACGGTTCCTTTTCTAGGAAATCATTATGTGAAGATCGAGACGATGTGATGCTTAGGAAGCTCACTGGGGCGCGCGCGATACCGCTCGAAAGTTCGAGCGTCCGGAAGAGAGTTTGCATGACCGCTTACGCGGATGCATGATCCCGGGGAAGTAGAGATGGGGCGCTCTGGAATGGCCGAAATCCTCAATGAATTGGGCACAAGGACCTAAATCCTCTTGATTCAGGAAAGTGATGTCTCAGCATGGTGGTATTCTGATCCTCCGCCAAGGCCAATGATCGCGTCACAAAATAGCCCCCTCCACACTCTGCTTGATTCGTTTCGCTCTGCAGCAATGACTGAGCGCGAAAAAGGAACCTACTTCGAAGAGCTGGTGCTTACCTATTTTCGCAATGATGCAACGTACAGGGATCTATACAGCCAGGTGTGGCTCTACGCAGATTGGGCGCAGGAGCAAGGAAAGGACGCTCGCGATACAGGAATAGATCTTGTGGCGAAGACTGCTGGTACTGACGAATACCACGCAGTTCAATGTAAGTTCTACGCGCCTGATCACAGAGTTTCCAAATCAGACATCGACAGCTTTTTCACAGCATCAGGCAAAGCGCCGTTCACACATCGTGTGATCATTACAACAACGAATCATTGGAATGAACATGCCGAAGAGGCACTGCGCGATCAAACCCCTCCGGTCACGCGGATCGATCTCTATCATCTGGAAAATAGTCAGATTGATTGGGAAAAATACAAACCAAAAGCAAAACTAGCATTCAGAGAAAAAAAGAAAACTCGCGAACATCAAAAACAGGCGATTGGTTCCGTTGTCCACGGGTTGACGGAAGCGGATCGCGGCAAACTCATCATGGCCTGCGGTACGGGTAAGACATTCACCAGCATGAAGATCGCGGAAGAATTAGCCGGACCAGGAAAACGTGTTCTCTTTCTTGTGCCAAGCCTTGCCCTCCTTTCCCAATCTCTAACAGAATGGACACAAGAAAGCGCGATTCCCTTGCATAGTTTTGCCGTTTGTTCTGACAGCGAGATTGGCAACAAGAGAAAGAAAGAGGATGATACTCTTGAGACCTTCACGCACGAGTTACAGTACCCCGCCACTACACATGCGCGCAGGCTTGCGCATGAAATGAAAAAGCGACATGATTCACAGCACATGAGTGTTGTTTTTTCAACGTATCATTCCATCGAAGTTCTGTCGCAGGCGCAGAAAAAACACACACTCGAAGACTTCGACCTAATTATCTGTGACGAAGCACACCGCACTACGGGGGCCACCTTCGACAATGAAGATGAGTCAATGTTTGTTCGTGTGCATGATCAAAAATTCATTCGCGGGAAAAAGCGTCTCTATATGACGGCCACGCCGCGCATCTATGCGGAAATTGCCAAAGCAACAGCAGAGAAAGACAATATTGCACTCTACTCTATGGATGAGGAGAAGCTCTACGGCAAAGAGCTGCACGTTATTACTTTTTCCGAGGCGGTCAAACGTGAACTCCTTGTCGACTACAAAGTAATTGTCCTCGCTGTGGATGAGGCGCACGTAAGCCAGCGTTTGCAGGCACTCCTTGCGGATGAGAATAATGACGTCAAGGTTGATGATGCGGCCAAAATCATTGGATGTTGGAAAGCGCTCAGCAAGCAGGGTACGCAGGAACACCTCGCCGGCGATCAAGATCCTATGCATCGAGCTGTTGCATTCTGCCAGGTAATTGAATTCAAGAAAGATGCGAAGGTTCACAAAGTTGCAAGCAAGCTGATCGCAAAAATGTTTCAGGCTGTTGTGGAGGCCTACCAGAAAGAAGAAGGCACGCCCGATGGACTCATCTGCGAAGGTGAACACGTTGATGGCACAATGAATGCAACTGAGAAAGAAGAGAAGATACGCTGGCTAAAAGCACAAACCGACGGTAATACTTGCAGAATTCTGAGCAACGTGCGTTGCCTTTCTGAAGGCGTGGATGTCCCCGCACTGGATGCTGTCTTATTTCTCACGCCGCGCAGTTCTCAGGTGGATGTCGTGCAATCAGTAGGTCGCGTTATGCGGAATGCTCCTGGTAAGAAGCGTGGCTATGTAATACTACCAGTTGTGATCCCCGCTGGAATCGAACCGCACGAAGCTCTCAATGACAATAAGACGTATAAAGTAGTCTGGCAAGTTCTCCAGGCGTTGCGGTCCCACGATGATCGTTTTGATGCAATGATCAACAAGCTGGATCTGGTGGGTCCGGACAAAAGCAAAATGGAAGTAATCGCAGTAACGGATAAATTACCCAAACCGCGTCAGAAAAAATCAAAAGAACTCACGGATGGGAAAGCAGGTCGCGGCGGTTTCACCATTGGAAAACCGGATTCGAAACCAGCGGCTCAAGAGCAACATGCGCTGCAATTTGAAATCGGTGAAATTGAACGCGCAATCTATGCGCGCGTGGTTCAAAAATGCGGCAATCGCAGACACTGGGAAGAATGGGCAAACGACATTGCAAGAATCGCAAATACACACATTGCACGAATTACTGCCATCGTCAGTTCGCCAGGAAACCATGAAGAAATCAAAGCATTCACTGACTTTGCGGACGAGTTGCGCGACGATCTCAATGACAGCATTACCAACACAGACGTGATCGAAATGCTGGCGCAACATCTCATCACAAGACCCGTGTTTGATGCGCTTTTCAACGATTACAAATTTGCAAAACAAAATCCTGTATCACTGGCCATGGACCGGATGCTCACCCTTTTGCAGAAGCATCACATAGAAAAAGAAGCGGATACTCTCCAAAAATTCTATGACAGCGTCAAACTCCGTGCGCAAGGAATTGATAACGCCCAGGGCAAACAAAAGATTATCATCGAATTGTATGATAAGTTTTTTCGTAACGCCTTTCCAAAAATGACGGAGCGTTTGGGCATCGTTTACACACCCGTTGAGGTCGTGGATTTTATCATTCGCAGCGTGAATGATCTATTGAAGAAAGAGTTTGGGCAGACGCTTGGTTCAAAAAACGTGCATATCCTGGATCCCTTCACCGGAACAGGAACATTCATCACACGCCTTTTGCAGAGTGGCCTGATTGCGCCCGAGGAACTTCCTTACAAATACAAACATGAAATTCATGCCAACGAAATTGTGCTCCTTGCCTATTACATAGCAGCCATCAATATAGAGGCAACGTATCACGACCTGATTGGTGATGCGTACGCGCCGTTTGAGGGGATTTGTCTAACAGACACTTTTCAATTGTATGAGAAAGATGATTTGATAAGCAACTTGCTTGTTGATAATAGCACTCGCCGCAGCAAACAGAAGGCTCTGGATATTCGAGTGATTATGTGTAATCCACCATATTCAAGCGGCCAAGAAAGCGCCAACGATAACAATCAGAATGTCAAATACCCGATTCTGGATGAACGGATCGAGAATACTTACGCCAAGTATTCATCTGCCAGTTCCACAAAAAATCTTTACGATTCATATATTCGATCAATCCGCTGGGCCAGTGACCGTCTTGGAAATAGCGGTGTTCTTGGTTTTGTTACTAACGCGAGTTACATTGATGGCAGCGCGATGGATGGGATGCGCAAGTGCCTTGCAGATGAATTTAGTTCTATCTATTTACTTCATCTTCGCGGTAACCAGCGTACTTCAGGCGAGATTTCGCGAAAGGAAGGTGGAAAAATCTTTGGCGGTGGGAGTCGTGCACCAATCGCGATCGGTCTCTTGGTTAAGAACCCCGCCACAGAACATCGCGGAAGGATCTACTTCAAGGATATTGGCGACTATCTCAAACGGGAAGAGAAATTGGGCTTGCTCGATCATTTTGGGAGCCTGGACGGAGTAGCAAAATCCGAAACAGATTGGCTCGCCATACATCCGAATACGAATTACGATTGGATCGAGCAAAGAGATTCACGTTTTTCGGCATTCATCTCCATCGGCGACAAGAACAATGAAACTACGCCCGTTCTCTTCGATAATTACTCTTTGGGGCTTAACTCCAATCGGGACGCGTGGGTCTATGCTTCCTCGAGCAAGCAACTTGAAGAAAAAATCGGGTCGATGATTAAATTATATAATAGGGAGCTGCAGCGCTATGAGCGCGCTTGCAAAGATCTGCAAGCTAACGCCTTCCCCATCGTCGATGAATTTGTGAGCCATGATGAGAAGCAAATCAAATGGTCTAGTAGCTTAAAGGCAGACTTCGGGCGACACAAGCAGGGCGTCTATTCTAAGGAGAAGATCAGGCAGAGCCTATACCGTCCTTTCTTCAAACAATGGTTGTACTATGATCCTATGTTCAATCATCGTGTTGGTCAAATGCCTAAAATTTTCCCCACGCCGATGGCTGAAAACCTGGTGATTACGGTTTCCGGTGTTGGTGCGCGAAACGACTTTTCTGTTTTGATGTCGAATCATCTTTGTGATATTCAATTCGCTGACAATGGTCAGTGTTTTCCTCTATACCTTTATGGCTCCGCAAAGGACACGCCAAAGAGCTCCAAAATCGTAGAAGGGGATCTGTTCGGTTCTGAACTCAGCACAACAAATCCCTCGGGCACATCCGAACGACGTCACGCCATCACGGACGTCGGTCTCGATCACTTCCAGGCTGCTTATTCGGGAGCGAAAATCATGAAGGAAGATATCTTCTATTATGTCTATGGATTGCTTCACTCGCCGGACTATCGGGCAAAGTATGCGGACAATCTTTCCAAGGAACTACCTCGTATCCCGTGCGTAAAATCGGCAACGGATTTCTGGCATTTTACAAAAGCGGGGCGCGCGCTTGCGGAACTTCACGTGAATTATGAAAAGGTCAAATTGTATCCGGTGAAACTAATCACTGCAAAACTCCTGACTGACAAACACTATCACATCACCCAAATCAAGTACGGGAAGGCCAAAGAAGAAGGGCAGAGAAAAGATCTGACTACCATCGTTTACAATGAATTTATCACAATCACTGACATTCCTCTGGAGGCGCATGATTACATAGTCAACGGAAAATCTGCTCTGGATTGGATTGTGGAACGCTACTGCGTGAAGACGGACAAGGACTCCGGGATTGTAAACGATGCCAATCTCTGGGCCACAGAAACAGAAAATAATCCAAAATACATTCTGGAAATGATCCAGCGCATCACTACAGTCAGTCTTGAAACAATGAAAATTGTCAAGGCACTTCCTCCGCTAACAATACAGGAGGGCGAGGCGAAAACGAAAGATGAAAAATCACATCGCGAAACGGCGCCTGATAAAACCATATTTGAAGAAGGGATGGGAGCGTACGCGGAAGGGTCCGCCAGATATCGTCACACAATGAAAGCACTCGCGAAAGGAAAGAACCCAGGTGGCTGACGTAGAAACTGCTGCCCATGCCAGGCGATCCAAGTCTTAATTACTTAATAATATTTATTAAATTTATTTAGTAAAATCACAAAATCTCTCGACAATCGTATTCCTGAGGCTATCTTGAGAGCAAGAAAAAAATGGGGGCTTGCAATGAAAGTCGCAGAAAAAATAATCAATCAGTTCGGT
>JAIOPQ010000133.1 GCA_021413825.1 Spirochaetia bacterium
GCAGATTGAAAAAATTGCGTTAGAATTCCAGGGAGCGAACGTCAGATAAGGTGGCAGGTCGGTGCCAGCCATTGCAAACTGCTTCCATGTGCCTTCAAGCTTCACGGCCCCAATCGTCATCCCTCGGATGGTCACGAGTAAGATCATCAGTGGTGCAGATAAGAAAACTAGAATCGACACAAGTCGTGGTCTGGTTTCAAAAACAGAATTCAAGTGTGATGCCGCATAACGTGCACATAGCAAGATGGACGCACCAATGACCAGACCGGCAACGGTGTCGTGAAAAAAATTGGCACCAAATGCTACGCTTGCAAAAGAAGCAAGTGGAACGATGATCGCTGGAAATAGCCAGAAGCGCCGCGATGCAAATTTCTTATTGAGCGAATACGCAATATAAGTCCAGTAAACCAGTGCATCCTGCGCGTATGCAGTTGGGAATCCAAAGTCAGGCTGACGACTGAGCGCTAGAATGGACCCTGTCATCCAATACGGACGAGGCTGGTGAACGGTCCATTTCAGAACAAAGTTAACGTACTCGCTGCCAAGCACGAGCAAGAGTGCGATCACGGCGATTCTGCGATCTACCAGCCAGAAAAGAGCGCAGGTTGTAAGTATGATTACGTTCTCCTCTGACATGAAGATGGCGAGCTTCAATATGAAATAAATGGGCGCGAATTGGGCAAATCCCTGTAAAGATGCGATCCATGGTAATTGAGCTTCCAGCATGTTCCCCCCTGACCAATTGGCCACCTCCCTTCAGCACGAATCATGCCATTGGCATAGACAGACGCAATGTGCCCGAAATCCCGTTCTGTGCGACATTTCTGCCGTTTAGGGTTCCCTCTGCGCGTCCATTGACGAAAATTCGTCGACGATTTATCGTCTACGGGTCAGCATAGACGACAGGCCGTCAGGGGTGATCGAATGCACTGGATAGATGCCGTAGTATTGTTGAACGTCGCCACAGTGGCTGTCATTGTTGCTCTGCTACTTGCTTCGTTTCGGGGAGCGTATTCAGAAATATACAGAATAGCATTTCCCGGAATACTCATCTTTCAAATGGGTTGGAGCATAACGGATACACTGTCCGCTATTCTTGCCATACACTTCAACTATGTTTCAAAGGAGCTGGGAATTGCGGCTGGCCTTTGTGTCCTTGGAATAGCGCTCTCCACTTTTTTGTTCTGCGAATTCTTTGCGTCCACAACGACGTGGCACTTACTTCGAAAAGGGCGCGTTGCAATCGCTACAATAGGTACCCTGGTCTGTGGCTCGTTAACCTTTTCAGAAAATTTCATTGCGGCGCGGCGCGTTGAACACGGGGTTCGACACGGCGACTATGGCCCGTATTTCATAGTCGCTGGCGCCTGGGTGGTTTGCCTGATTCTGTTTGGGCTCATCATGCTCATGATCCGATCTTTTTCTACGACAGATCCCCGAACGCGGATTCAGGTTCGTATGTTTGTCCTTGGAAGTGCGTTGAATCTCGGCCTGGCATTTCTATTTAGTTACATTCTTCCGTTGCTTGGTATTTACGCCCTTGATTTTGCGGGTCCACCGTCATCGGTTGTTTTTGTTTCCGCCGTTATCTACACGATTCTGTTCCATCGTTTCGCGAACTTAAGGGAAGCTTACGGGCAATTGGGTGTCCATCTCACACTTGTTTGCATAGGGGGTATCTTTCTAACCCTTGCGACGGCCGGCATTTTTCGAGGCTCAAACGAGGAGTTACCGTTAGCCGTCGTTGTTACAGCGTGTCTAATCTTTGGCATCGGTATTGCGTATCAGAGAATCGTGGTGCCAACGGTGAGCCGTTTGATTGTGGAGCCGGCTCTGGATGTCACGCACACACTGGTAGAGATCTTTGCCGCAAGTCGTGCCGGTCTGACTCGCGATAGCGCTCTAAGTGCCTGGCTGGAGGACGTAACCATAAGGTTTAGGATCAAAGGTGCTTCCTTAATTCTCACGACCAAGGAAGGCCCCCTGCAACTCACAACTCCGGACAGCGAAACGGGTAGTATGAAACAACTGATTGGCCGATTTTTAGGCAGGAGGATGCCGCGCTCTCTGTTGGACGAGCTGGATACAGTCTTCAGTACTGAAGATGCAGCTTCTCCTTTTAATTTTCGATTCCAGCGACGTTATGCGACTCTAACCGGGGTTTCTAAGAGGTTTCTGGCGGAATCGGCCCGGAGCGGATATTCTGTTGTGGTTCCGCTCTTTCGTTTTTCAAGTTTGGATGCGATTCTCTTTCTTGGATCCAGGCTTTCCGGCGATCTTTATTATGAGAAAGACTTGCAAATGCTTTCATCTCTGCGTTATGCGCTGGCATCCGCTGTACAGAGAGTAGTGGAGCAGGCTGACCTGAGCGACAGCAAGGCGCGAGCGGAGAATGTAGCATCCAGGCTCTCGCAATTTCTTTTTCAGACCAGGCGTATCGACATTGATCCGGAAAGGCAGCTAGTCTACCGCAGCGAGCAAATGTCAGGTGTTGTTGAAAAGGCAAGGCTGTTTGCGGGACAACCGCGTTCGGTTTTGATCCTGGGAGAAACAGGCACCGGTAAAGAGCTCATCGCCAGAATGATTCACATGGAAGGGCAAAATCGAGACCGACCTTTTGTGGCAATCAATTGCGCGGCTCTGCCCCCTCATCTCTGGGAGGATGAAATGTTCGGGCATGTGCGCGGAGCATTCACAGACGCGCGGGAAAATCGCCAGGGCAAGCTCCTCGAGGCCGCAGATGGTACTTTATTTCTAGATGAAGTGGGAGAGCTGCCGCTTATTATGCAGGCAAAATTGCTCAGAGTATTACAGGAAAGGACATTCAGTCCGCTTGGATCGGACAAAAGCAGGAACGTAAAATGCCGATTCCTGTTCGCTACAAATCGCGATCTGACTTCGATGATAAACAGCAAAGAGTTCCGCCCGGATTTGTTCTATAGAATCAGCGTGCTAGAAATAAGCATTCCTCCACTTCGGGATCGTCTGTCTGATGTGCCTGTAATCGCAGCCCACCTCCTGGATGACCTGTCCAGGCAGGAAGGAATTGTTGGCAGATCCCTGAGTGCGGATGCATTGCAGCATCTGATAAACTACGACTGGCCCGGCAACATCAGAGAATTACAAAATGTAATCGTGCGCGCTGCAACGACCACTACGACAGCCCAGATCACAAGTGGCGACTTAATACTTCCAGGCAGCCGAAACAGACAGGTCCCTCGCTCTGCTGGCAATGCAGCAATCGATTACCGAACTGCAGTGGATCAGTTTCGTCGTGATCTACTCACGCGCGCACTCAGCCAGGTGGGTGGCAATAAGACGCGCGCAGCAGAAGCGCTTGGAATCAAACGTACAACATTGAACTCACAGATCAAGGAACTTGGACTTTCCTAGTGACCGTGAACTAAACCCGGACGCTTAGACCATCGTGGAGTGCGTTTCTGTAGGCCCGGAATGCCGGGAACAGCCCCGTTGCAACACCACAGAGAATGACAAGTCCCACATAGCCCCATTCTGCCGATGAGAGCAGCTGAACCGGAATAAATATTCCAAAATGTGTTTCAATCAGAGGTTGGAATGCGAATAACAATCCGTACACTATCACAACACCTGCGACGCATCCCATGATAGTTACGGCCGCCGCTTCCATGAGCAAGAGCAGAACAATGTGATAGGCCCGAGCACCCAGTGCTCTGAGTATTGCCATCTCACGCCTACGCTCATTTAGCGTAGTGTAAATAGAGAGAAACATTCCTGTTAATCCGACCATTACTACAAAGATACTAACTATGCGCAGCGCATCCTCTGCATATCCTACGGTTTGCCATAATTCCTGAAGAGCAGCGCCCGGAGTAACGGCGGTTAACGGTTCTGCCGAGTAGTCGTTTATGGTTCGCTGGTACCTGAGAATTTGACCGGGGCTCTTCATTCGCATCAAAAAGGCTGTGATGTTTCCAATTTTAATTTTCATCTTACGAACCTGTTCGGCGGTCTTACGTTCTTCCTCCGACGGTTGGGCCCCGCTTTGCCAGTCTATATGGATTGCCTCCATGCCTTCCAGCGTGATGAATAGTGAACGATCCACAGGTGTTCCAGTTTTATTCAGAATGCCTATCACTTTAAAGGGTTTATCGTCGTGGAGTATCAGAGACTTCTCTGCAACGCCATGGGCGATCTTGATTTCTTTCCCAAGGCTATATTTCAGGATTCGTGCAACGTCTGCTCCCAGGACTACATCAAACAAATCCGTAGCGGGGCCACCGGATTCAAAGCTCAATGATTTCTTATCTCTGAATTGATAGTGCTTATAAAAATTTTGATCTGTTCCAACAACTCTGTATCCACGATGGCTATCACCGAGGGAGAACGGGATTGCCCAATCCACAGCGGGGTTTGACGACAATTCTTTGTAACTCTTAAACGTAACGTTGTTGGTTGCATTTCCAATATGAAAAATCGCATAGAGCAAGAGTTGAACGGATCCAGCGCGTGCACCTGCGAGAATTTGTGCGCCGCTTACGGTTCCTTGAAAACTCTCACGGGCTGCGATTCGCATGCGCTCAACTCCCACAAACAGTCCAACAGAAAGGCCAATCGAGAGCACAGTAAGTGTAGTGGTCAGCGCCCGATTTCTGAGCGATGCAAGAGTTAGTCTGAGGTAGTTCATTTTTTACTGCGCCCTTTGGTCGCGGGTTTACGATTTGGCTGATCTGCTGGAGCACTGTACGCGCGATTAATTTCCGGTAATGAAATGCTTCTGTCGAACAGGTTTGCAAGCGATCGATCGTGGCTTACAAACAGAATAGAAGCCCCAGTTTTGCTGGTGTTTTCAAAAAGCAAATCCAGGAAACTTTCACGATAGTCGGCATCCAGGGCCGATGTTGGTTCATCTGCAATAATCAGATCCGGATTTCCAATCAATGAGCGAGCCGCCGCGACACGTTGTTGTTGGCCCACGCTGAGCTCCGTTGCTCTTCTGCTCAGCAGTGCCCCAATGCCAAGTCGTTCTGCAAGTTCAGCTGCAACTGTTTCAAGATCACCGGAAATTCGTGCAGCACGGGCTTTGTTCATCCTGCACGGTAGAACTATGTTCTCCATTACTGTAAGGTACGGAAGCAGATTAAACATTTGAAAAATGTAGCCCATGCGATTCCCGCGCAAATGGTCGCGGGCAGACGTTTTCATGCTCACCAGATCTTCTCCAAGTACTCGGAGTATACCTTGTCTGGCTGGAAGAATTCCGGTGATGAGAGACAACAGCGTGGTTTTCCCACTGCCGCTAGGCCCAAACAAAAAAACCCGCTCTCCTACCTTAATCGTAAGATCGCCCACATCCAGCACAGTAGTGTTGTTGTAGGCGAACGATAGCCCGCTTATCTCAATCGAATTCAAAGCTGAACTTCACCCTCATCGTTGACAATATCCTTGCTGGTTTGCTTGTCCGCAGTAACTGCTTGAACACGAACCTTTGTCAGGTTAAATTCGCGAAACATTCCTGAGAAGCCAAGTCGCAATTTTGCTCCGGCCAATGGTTTCTTGCACGTGACTTTAAACTCACCCTGGACAACGCTATGCTCGCCCTGTTTTTCACCAGCTTCATGCCCTTCTTCTTTTTCAAGCACCCATTCCAACTTACTTACCTTAAAAGTGCATCCAAGCTCTTTTGGAAATTTCAATAGTTGAGGCAGGTTCTTTCTGATTCTGTCCAGTCCGGCTTTCTGCCTGGTCTTGTCGGCCGCGGATTGTGGAGTGTGCTCAAAGCCGTAGATATTTACAGCTGGAGCTTCAAGGTCGATGTCTGCACTTTTATCCTCAATAGCCACATCCAGTTGAACGATTCCGTGCTCATGCGCGCCGGCGTGTCTATGCTCCTCTGCGCCTATTCCAGAGGAAATGAGCAGCAAACCAGTTATCAGTGTCCCTAATTTCTTCATCTTCAAAGTCTCCATACTTCAATTTGCAAATAGGATTATTCCTGTATACAATTATTACGTTTAAGGATATTCGGATTCGGACAAAAAATTTCGAAACGTGCGATTTCGACCTGATTGAATACGCACCATTATTCGGTTGACCGGATGAGGTGATACTGAGAAGCAGTCTCATTAAAAAAAGGAACAGACATGAACCAGAACAACAAGAAAAATCTTCCTGCGCGCGTAGCCCCTGGCTGCTTCATTGCAATTGTGGCGCTTTTTTTAGGGAATGCGGGGCTCTTTGCCCAACCGGCTGATGGCGATTCCAGCCCTAAAGCGGCCCCTGCGTCTGCCGTTGCCTCTGAGCTGCCCAAGGCGTCCGTTGATGTAGATATAACAATTCGTTCTAACTTCATCGATCGTGGTGAAGATCGGGGACGCAACCGGGCTGTTCAAAGAGGGACTGCTTACTCATCGCGCGAAGCTCCAGGATACTTCCAGCCCAGCATCAAATTTAACACACCGGTGGAAGGCCTTTACTTTGGCGTATTTACTTCTATGGCAATGTCGCATCGCAATGACAAAGATGTAGATCAAAGACTTGAGACGAGCCCGACGGGCGATCAAACGATTCTAGCAGACTCTGCGAATCGTTTTCTGAACAAGGACCTCTCACCTCAGACCTATCTTCAAGACCAATTAAACACTGCCCTTGCCCCGGACAAGATATGGCCAACAGTTGGTATTGCGTCTGTCCCAGTTTACAGTTTTTACAAAGACGCGAATGGACTGAAGCGGGGTGATCAGATTGATCTGAGTATGGGTTACACGAGCACGACCAGAGTAGGTACGTTTGATTTTGGGATTGTTTCCTCTACTCGCCTGGACACGCGCGGAAAAACCAATCCGTTTGCAGATCAAGGCGCAAACTATCAAAAAACAGAAATGTATGTTTCGTATGCATTGCCTTTCCTCCCTGATCTAAGCCTGATGCTCTTGAGCGATGTAGTAAACTCAGACCATTACTGGAAACTGACATACGGAAGAGAATTCGAAATCACTGAAACACAAAAAATTGATGCGAGCATTGGCGCAGCGTATGGAGTACAATCCAATCTGCAAGGCGTAATGGACGTTCCTCTTACTCTGGGTTATACCATTAACGGCTTTCGTATTGGGATTGAAGCCGTTAGTCGCCCTCAAAGCAAAATGTATGATGCTGGTTACAGCGGTGATACAAATACGCCAAGCATCATTCAAGTGGATGGCGGTTCAAACATAGTCGACCGACGTATTCCCGATCCATCAAAGACAAAAGGATATGTCAATCAGGTAATCAATGGAATGGTTCAATCAGCTATTCGTGAAAGAACAGGAAATACTGCCTACACGTATACGCCCCGCCAGAAGCTTCCGCGTTGGCTCTATTCGGTGAACCTGGGCTATTCTACGTCTCTCTGAATCTAAGTTAAACGATAACGGAGCGCAGCCGCTAGGGCTGCGCTTCCATCTTCAGGCAAACGCGCCCGCCGCCCTAAAAGCAATAATCGAATAAACGAGACCCGCAGCACCAAGTAGAGCCATCACACCGTAGAAAATATTTTTCATGCGAGGAATCTGAACTACCAGGCTAATTGCTCCCATGACCAGTGACAGTTGCAGGAAGAACACCGCCATATCAAAATAGTCGCCAGCCTTACCAAGCTTTTCGACCAGCTCATCATATTCTTTTGCACCTACAATTTGACCCAGCTTCCCGTCGACGTCCTGAATCCAGTTTTCTTTTCCAACTTTTGCAGAGCCAAGCAGGATTTCCTTTTTCTCTTTCTTGTAGCGAGCTATGTCCGCCTCAAGGTCCGCCAATAGCTTCTTCATTGCTGGAAGTTGTTCCTGTCTGATGGACCCCGACTCAACGAGCACTTTCAACGTATCATGCTGTCCAACTGTGAGTGATTCTTTAATGCTCTTGGATTGATACCAGGCGTAGGCGGCCGATTTGTCGTTGTGTCCGATGATTTCATCATCACCATATTTGCCTGCGCCCAGATCTGTAATTGCAAGTATTGCTGCGAATACTGCCAGGGTCAGACCGCAAAGGATCTCAAATTTTTTGCTTTCGGTTTCTATTGTCTGCGAATCGTTCATGACTGTCCTTCAAGGTTTATTGTGTTCCTGAAAAGTTCCGTGCCGGTGCTGCGACAAGCGGAATCGGTTGCGAGATGCAGCCATAAACCCTCCTTGCATTTGTTGCAAAATATTAGAGTTGACCGAGGAGCATGCAATTGAGAATCGGTCTCAATTGCTATGAATATCAGATATTACCTCTTGTCCGTCCTCCTTTTGCTTGCGATCCCTTTGTTTGCGGATCCAAAAAGTGATGTTCGGGAGCTAAACACAGCAATCGATTCTGCGTTGAAGCAGCTTCCTGTGAATCGCGATGCTGCGCGCGCGGACTTTCAGCGCTTTCGTGATGGCTGGTTCTCAATCGAAGCTGGAGTCAAAGGAGTTTCGAAACCAGCCTACGGTGATATTGAAACTGCGATGAGTGAAGTGCGCGCAACATTTGAGGAAGAATCTCTTGCAGATATTCAAACTGCCCTCAAGCGACTCCGCGATGTGAATCAGACATTTGCGTCGGGAGGCTATTCGACGTCAGAAACGCCGCAGCACAAAGGGACTGTTGAAGATCTCCTCATAGATCTTGCCGCCATGGATCAGGCAATTCAAAAGGGCGACCTGGAGCTTGCCAGGACCACGTTTGCAGAGTTTCAATCGCAGTGGCTGGAAGTGGAGGGCCTGGTTGCGTCCAAATCAGGGGCAGCATATTCTTCAATTGAGAGTGAAATGGGTGTGCTCTCGGCTGCCCTCCGTAAGGGAAACATCAAGGCTGCTCAGGAATCAATTGCGCGTTTGCAAAATCAGATAAAGCCGTTTCAAAACTCGCGTTACACCATGTTCGACGTATCAATTATTTTGATTCGCGAAGGATTTGAAGCGCTTCTCGTGATTTTATTTCTATTTGCATATCTAAAAAAGAACGGGGAGACGCACCGCCAGAAATGGCTATGGATTGGAGCAATTCAGGGAATCATCCTGTCTGTTGCTCTTGCATTCGTACTGCATTTCTTTTTTGCCACCGTGCAGACTGGCACAAGACGTGAATTGATTGAGGGTGTGACGGGGCTTTTCGCTGCGAGCATTCTTTTCTACGTGAGTTACTGGCTACACAGTAAAGCTTCAATTGAGCGATGGCAATCGTATGTGTCAGGACAAATGTCAACTGCATTAAAAAAGGGTGGGACTCTATCGCTTGCATTTCTGAGTTTTCTCTGCGTTTTTCGCGAAGGAGCAGAAACGATTCTTTTCTACCTGGGTGTGGCTCCGTTTCTTACCGCAGGGGAATTGATTTCCGGAATTTTGATTGGTGCTGTGGTACTTACCGTACTTGGCACGCTTGTATTTGTTGTGGGCCTACGAATTCCGCTTCGACCTTTCTTCTTTATTGCAAGTGGATTAATCTATTACCTGGGATTCCGTTTTATTGGAAGCGGAGTGAGAGCGTTACAGGTATCGGGATATCTTCCTTCAACTCCTGCGCCCATTCCGGCACTTGAAAGTTTTGGCCTCTATCCCACCTGGGAATCGTTTACCCCGCAGTTGCTGGTGATTGTTATAGCCGTTGCTCTTTTGATTTATTCAAAGAGAAAATCTGTCAGTGCCGAACCTCAAGGGGTGTAGGCGAGGAGAAATTAGCATGAAGAAAATAGTTCTGTCTGTCCTGGTTGCAATGCTCGTAGGTTGTGCTCCAGCAGCTAAGAAAGAGAGTACGCTTGGCACAAAGCTCGCTCCTATCCAGACTAGCCTGGCTGCGGGCGATTTTACTGCGGCTGCCACGGGCTTTGATCAGTTTCACGATGCCTGGGAATTGGTGGAAGATGCTCTTCGCGCAAAATCCCCTGAAGCCTATCGCGCCATTGAAGATGCAATGGACGACCTTAAGGCAAGCATCAAAAGAAAAGATGCAGCAAAAGCAGGCGAACGTTTCAAGGCCCTGCAAGAACTCATTCAAAAGAACGGGCTATAAGACGTAACCTGAGGTTTTGTCCAAAATCATCCAGTTCCTGAAGTCAGAGACTCTTCAGGAACTGGATGAGACTCTGCCGCTGCTCGCGCGAAAGATTCATGTAGTTATTTCGCGAAACCGCCGCCTCGCCATCGTGCCAGAGGATTGCTTCTTCCATGCCGCGCGCTCTACCATCGTGTAGCAAGAATTCGTGTCGATTAACCGTTTTCAAGAGACCGATTCCCCAGAGGGGAGCGGTTCTCCACTGTCTTCCATTTGCCTGGAAATCCTGGCGGCCATCAGCCAGTCCTTCACCCATATCATGGATTAGCAGGTCTGTGTAGGGATGGATAACTTGATTTGAAACCTCGGCAACTTCAGACCTCGAAGTCTGCAGGGTTGGAATATGACATGCAACGCATCCGCTGCTTGCGAACAATTTCTCACCTGCCTGGGATTCCGGAGTTACCCTTCTAGCCGGGACTGCAAGGGTGCGAGTGTAGAAGACAAGTTTTGCAAGAAACGCATCCGTCATTTCTGGTTTTCCGCCATCCAGGAAGTCCTGGTGCTGCTCTGGCCCCATATTCTCGTGGCCAAAGATCGAGTTCGTAATTCCCATGTCGCCTGCTGCAGCACCGGCACTCTGATGCGTCAGATTTGAAACGTTTGCCTTCCAGCCAAATCGGCCTATGGCCCGTTTCCCGGTTACCGCATCATGCACATAGTTTGGAACCCCGCGCACAGTGCCCGACTTTGCTTGATCACGCGAAAGTGCAAGCAGCGTCTCTTCGCTGATTGCTTCTAGCAATCCATTGCCAAAGACAGCCGGGGCTACGCGAGGTGAAAACAGAAGTCCCTTGCTGCCTTTTGCCATTTCTTTAAATTCGTAAATGGGCACGCGCAGGCTAAACTTTGTTCCGTCGGGAAATTTTCCCGGTTTCTCCGTATAGCGAATCAGAACTCGACCTTCTGCTACAGCACCCAGAATTGCCCGATCGTTTATCTGATCTCCGTAGTAAGGATGAGGTTTTGGTCCACCGTTTGAATCCTGTCCGGGAATACTCACCCGTACAAGCATTGAATCCATAGAATCGCCATAGTGTTCCGGAGGTTGGCCTCGACCGTCCTTGAGATGACAACCAGAACAGGATACCCGATTGAATACCGGACCAAGTCCATCAAAACTGGTGAGGGATGCGGGAGCAATTACCCAGCTGGTCGTAAACAGGCGATGCCCGAATGTAAAATCGGGTAACGTTTCGTGCGCTAGATTGCTGGCTGGAGAACTGAACGCTTCGCGCGTAGTAGTAAATACGGTGGTTTCGCCCCCGGAATATTCAGGCCCTTTATCTGAGGGCCTGTTGCAAAACGCGAAGAGTAGCAGGCTCGCCAGAGCGAGCCTCCGGGTCATTCTCGTACAACCTCGACCTTTGTGTTCAAAGGTGCGCCGGCTTCTTCAAGAAGTTTACTCAGTGACAACAGCGATTTTTGTAGAGCAATCATTGATTCTCGTTCTTTGCTTCCTGCCGGAGAGCTTAGAATTGCGTCTAACGGTCCAATCTGCGACGCAGCTTTTTCAGCGGCGAGCAGCTCAGATGTGATCTTTTCAGATAGGTCAGGTGCGGCGAATGCAATCAAATCTTTGACTCCTGGACCGTTTGCAGTTTCAAATGTGCCAGAGTAGACTCTAAGGAGGCCCCGCACATTTGCAACGTAGTCACGATTTGTGTTATTGCTAAAGCATGATTGCTGATCTTTCCTGTCTCCGCTTGTTAGTGCATCACCAATGCGTTCGGATGCGAGCTCAAATCCTGAAAGTGTGGCCAGGCTAGTTAAGATTTTGCCAATGGCTATGCGAGGTTCTTCTGCTGTGAAGCGAGCAGCATAGTTTTTTCCCGGTTCCCACTGCGACTCCAGGTAAGCTAGATCTTCAACCGCCATAGTTGTTACTAATTTCAAATATTGACGGCGACGTTCGTTTACAGGATTACCAGCTTTGTAATCTGTTGCAGGGCGGTTACCTGCTCCTTTGCCTTCTGGTGCTTGACCCCAGAGCAGAAATTCAATGGCATGGAAGCCAGTTGAAACATCGCGCTCATCTTTTTTTTGGTTCAGCGAAACCAGGGCATCACGTGTGATAGCCTGTTTGCTGTTTATGATTCCAGCTTTTGGATTTCCTTTTACATAATCAATGTATGCTTCGTCAAGTGGCCAGGAATTGAGAAGGCCTTCAGGCCCTTCGCGCAGATCGCTTCCTGGTGCAGCATCAATTGGTCCCTGATAGAAGCGAAACGCTTCAGTTGGTCCATACGATTCACGCGCTTCAAGCCAGGATTTTCTAGCAGCAGCCAGCGTGTCATCGCCTGGTTTGGCCAGGAGTGCATCGATTGCTGTTTGCATTTTTTTTGCATCGGCATGTGCTGCCTTGTAGCTTTGATAAACCACTTCGGCATACGATTTCAGTATGCTCACTTCATCTGGTTTTGTTGCTTTCTTGCAGCCTGCTGTTATAAGTAGCATGCAGGCAAAGAGTCCACCTGCTATCTGGAATTTTTTCATTATAGTCTCCATTGGAAAGTCCAGATTTTGACCCGGGCTCCGGGCGTCAATTGAGACCCGTTCTCAAATGGGTCAGGCCCGGGACTTTGAATAAGACAGGACAAAAGCACAGCCGCGCTCTGGAATGCGGTATGTTCGATCTGGGTATTGATCCAGTCAGCAATGCGTTTGCCCGTACTGCCCGCGAGATATTGGTCCGCCGTTACGGGATCCAGCCGAATTGCCCCGTTTCCCTTTCGCATACGAAGCTGCCATATCTGGACGGCGTTCACCAGGTTCAATGTGGGCCTGGACCCGACGTAGAAAACGGAATCCTGGTAGGCGCACTGCGCATTGGATCTGCGCCGCTTCGGATGGCCCAGTCGATTTGCTCATTTGGACGCCACGCACGCACGGCTTACTTGATGGAAATGCTGTCCCTGGATTCGCCGGAGGCAAAGCTGATACGCGAAGCGGACGACGTAGCCAGTTTCTTCAGCCGTCTGGCTGCCGAGTGGGGAGGTCCGCTTGAATGGTTGTGGAATGTGGTTTCAAAGAATGTGGATGCAAATTCACTTCATTTTTCCGTTCTGCTCGCAGAGGCGCTGCGGAATTTGTTACGCGGCGCGGATTCTTCACAGCCGTTCATTTCGGCGCATCCTCTTGCAGGACAGATAGCGGTTGCAGTTGGGTTTTCGCGAGTGATCAACCTTGTCCCTCACGCATTTCCTCAGTACTACTTACTGGTTCCAGGCGCGACGAATCTTGTTCAGAACCAGACATTGTTTGATGCGTACGTCCAAATGGGAATACCCCCGGAATCCCTTGCAGTTGCAGGCCACTGGGTTTCTGATCAGTTGAGTGAGAACATTAATGCCGATGCGCAGTTACGCATTGCGCGCGCGGACTCAACGCAAAGACTTCGCGTGCTGTTTGTAATTGAATCAAATTCAGATCGCAACTTCCTGGTTGACCTGATTCGCCATATGCATGCAATACTCCGGGACGACAAGCTACGTCTCTTAGTCATCACGACTCCAGCGATGCAAGCGGTGGTTCAGAGGTCCCTTGAGCGTCACGGAGTCGAGTTCGCGTGCGTTGAATCATTTGATGCCGGCCATGCTTTTGTCCAGGCCAATCCCTTAAACGGGTCAGACCTGAAATTCCCAGTGACTTTCTTCACATCAAGTGACCAGCTCGAACTTGCGTTTTTAACAGACTGCCTCATTCGCATTTCGGACATACTGATCACTCAGCCGTCAGATCTGGCGTTTCTGCCCGTTCCAAAAATATTAACGCGTCGTGCAACTGAATCGCAGGCAAATTCCAGTCAACAGGCGGAGACGCTTGGGGATGCCTGGCCAGAACAAAAAACCGCAGCTCAGGCAGCTGCATTGATTCGCAAGATTATGCAGGAAAGAAATTTACTCACAACCATCAATGAAAGAATTGTCCGTAATGCGGGCGATCGCGTCTACGAGGGCAGTAAACTCGCAGTTGAGCTTGCAGAATCCTGGACGTAAGGTCGTACTTTTTAGATGATTTACCAAACCCTCAATCCCGCCCTGGGATTACTTGAAAAAATTTACGAATTCAGTTCAGATAAAACGGTTGAGAGCGTTCTTTCTACCCTTGGTTCTGAATTCAAGAAGTGGCGTGAAATAGCTCCGGAGGAACGTGCACGCCGCGTTGGCGATCTTGCGGCGGACCTGCTTGCAAAACAGGAAGAATTGGCCGCCATGATGGCGCGCGAGATGGGAAAGCCAGTCGGTCAGGGAAGATCGGAGATTGAAAAATCAGCATGGCTCATAAAATACTATTCTGAGCAGGGAGCGGGTTTCCTTGCAGAGGAATCGATTGCAAGCGAGCATTCAAAAAGCTATGTCAAATTTGAACCGTTAGGCGTCATTCTGTGTATCATGCCCTGGAATTTTCCGTTCTGGCAGGCCCTGCGCTTCTGCATCCCCGTTCTGGTTGCGGGAAATGCAGTATTGCTCAAGCATGCCCCTTCCGTGCCTGAATGCACGGTCACTTTGATTGATCTGTTTATCAAGCATGGTCTCCCTGCCAGACACCTGTTCATCGATGAAAAGCAAGTAGCAGCCATTATGACCGATCGCCGTATCGCCGGTGTCTCGTTCACCGGAAGTGTAAGAACCGGAAAAATCCTGGCAGCTCGTGCCGGGCTTCATATGAAGAAATCAGTGTTCGAGCTTGGCGGGTCTGATCCTTACCTGGTTTTAGAGGACGCAGATGTCTCAAGTGCTGCGCGGATTTGTGCTGAATCGCGTCTGATAAACTCCGGCCAGAGTTGTGTTGCTGCAAAGCGTTTCATAGTCCACAGGAGTCTTCGCAGAGATTTTGAAGACGCCTTCTGTGAAGCGATTAACGTCCCATTTGGGGATCCAATGGAGAATCCGGCCCTTGGTCCGCTAGCGCGTGACGATTTGCGCATGCGCCTGCAAGATATGATTCAAGAGAGTAAGAGTAAGGGTGCGCGGGTTTTGCTTGGTGGGACTTTGCCAGATACGCGCGGTTTTTTTTACCCTGCAAGCGTGCTTACTGATATTACAACTGAGATGCCTGTCTGGGAAGATGAGACATTTGGACCGGTGGCCGCACTGGCGTATTTTGACGGGGAAGAAGAAGCAATTGAATTAGCAAATAACAGTGAATTTGGTTTGGGTGCAGCTGTGTTCAGTAAGGATGCCGTTCGCGCAGAATCGATCGCTCGCAAACTCGAAGCTGGTTTCTGCGCAGTCAATGATATGGTCCGTTCAGATCCGCGTTTTCCATTCGGCGGAATTAAGGATTCAGGAATAGGCCGCGAGTTGGGATCCTATGGTATCAAGGAATTCGTGAATGTGAAGACCATCAAGGTACGCTAATAGCAGCCAAGCTGCGATTTGACGACCGACGTTCCGCTCAGGGCTTGTTTGCATAGCGACAATGCGGTTGCATCACACATTTGTCGCATAACGGATCAGTAGGCCTGCACACCAGGCGTCCCAGGAAAGATATACACATACCCGTATGATTCCATTGTTTCTCTGGCAGAATTGCCATGAGTTCTTTCTCAATTTGATCCGGTGTTTCTCCGTTTGCAATTCCTAGTCTTGGAGCAACGCGCATAACGTGCAAATCGACTATGATTCCTTCTGCTTTACCACCCAGCTCACGCAAGATCACGCTGGCCGATTTCCTTCCAATACCAGAAAGCTCCGTCAGTTCTTTCATAGTTAGAGGGATTTTGTCAAGTGGCGCAAGCTTGTTTGCAGTATCGCAGAGCCATTTAGCCTTTTTTGCAAAGTTGCGAACAGATTTAATGTACGGAAACAGATCCTGAGGTTTGGCTTTTCGCAAAGTCGCAAAATCTGGATATTTTTCAAACAGGACAGGCGAGATAGAATTAATCAAATTGTCTGATGATTGCGCCGAAAGTGTTACCTGGACCAGGAGTTGGTATGGATTTTGGAAAGAGAGGGGATGCTTGAGCTTGCTATATTTTTTGATGAGGGGTGCGATAGCGGCCGACCAATCCACATTTGCATTCGGTTTCCGGGCGTTAGGTTTTGAATCCGGCCGGGCCTTTGCCTTTACAATTTTGGATTTGCTGGCCCGTTTGAGAGGGACGCTTTCTGTTTTCTTCTTCATAGTCCAGATCGCAGTAGATCGTGTAGACGCAGCAGGCCAACCGGTTTATTTTCAGCGTCAACTACTGGCAAAACTGAAACCGGAGAGGGGCGATTTTCCATCATTTCAAGTGCTGCAAGTGCGCTTGAGCCTGCGCTGATTCGGCTGGGATTTTGTGTCATTATCTCAACGGTTTTATGATTTAGAAAATCTTTAAAGCGGGTCAGCCCACGACGAATATCTCCGTCTGTAACAAGCCCAATCAGCTTCCCCGTGGAGTCTACAACCATCACCCCACCCAGATTGGGTTTGGACTCTACTTCGAGTAACTCTGAAATAGTTGCAGTTTCTTTAACGATTGGCTGGCCGCGATCCGTTATCAGTAAGTCCTCTACCTTCAGAAGCAGTCTCTTACCCAGTTGTCCTGCCGGATGCAGCAGGGCGAAGTTCTCCTGTTTGAATCCACGAAGTTCGCAGAGTGCGCTTGCAAGTGCATCGCCAACTACAAGAGAAACGGTGCTTGAAGCTGTAGGAGCAAGATTGAGCGGATCTGCTTCGCGGGTTACGGAGGCGGCGATTATTACGTCTGATAGCCTACCGGCCGCAGAATCCGCCTTGCCCAGAATTGCAATGATCTGGTTTCCCATTTTACGGATTGCCTGCAGCATCAGAATCACTTCTTCGGATTCACCGCTCTTGGCCAGGACCAGGATCACATCGTCTTTTTGGATTACACCAAGGTCTCCGTGCAAGGATTCACCTGGATGCAGGAAGAAGGCCGGGGTGCCAGTTGAGGAGAAAGTAGCCGCAAGCTTCTGTGCAATTAAACCAGACTTACCCATGCCGCTACAAATCAATTTGCCCCGGCTACTGAGCATGATCTCGATTGCACGGTCAATGGATTCGCGCTGAACCAGGGCAATGTTTTGGGCGAGCTCATTCATTTGCATGCGATAACTTTTGTCAAAGAGTTCAAAGGCTTTCATAGCATCTCCGGTGACAGGCGTTCTACATCTACAATATCCAGTTCAGCGGAAGCAAACAAATTGCATTGTTCCAGTTTTACAAAGATTCGATCTTTGTTTTTCACTTTTCCTACAACTCCGATTACACCCTTCAACATTCCGGATCTAACCCGGACTCGCTGACCGGGCGGAAAATTTTCCTCAGGGTGAGCTTGCAGGTCCGCCTGCGCATTGACCAGAATCTTCAAGCTTTCCATTTCTTCCGCCGCAAGCCTGGCCGGCATCCCCTTGATTTCCACAAACCGGAGAGCGGATAACGTCTGAAGTACTGCTAGTCTTTGCTTCCAATATTCTATATGAACAAAGACGTATCCGGGAAATAGAGGAAAGTGAATCGTCTTGATGCGATCTGACCATTTGCGTTGTTTTGGGACAAGCGGCAGGTAGTTCTCAATCCGGAAACGATCCAGAATTTTGCTCAGTTTCTTTTCCGATTGCGGCATAACATAGACCGCATACCAGGCCCGCGAATCTAAATCAACCAAGCAGATCTTCTCCAAGAATTGGATCGAGGGCCTTTCTGTTGGCTTTGAGTTTCTTTCCCGTGAGAATTACATCAGGTCCAGGGCCCTCTACCCCTGGTCGCAAGAATAGTAAATCACCAGCCGCAAGAGGTTGACCGGCGGAGATATCGTGAGCCAGATATGTACCGCGCCTGCCGAATTTTCTTGGACCTTCTTCCGATGGAAGGGCTCGCTTAACACCATCTCCCATTGCAGATTCAACTTCGCGAATTGCCTGAGCCATTGCACTGAAGACTCCGGGCTCAAGCGAAATCTTCTGATCAGGACCGGGCAGATCATGGCTTAAAGTAAAATGACGTTCGATAGCCCGCGCTCCAAGCGTCACGGAAGCAATACTCACGGCGATTCCTGGTGTGTGGTCAGAAACACCTACAGGCAAATTGAATTTTTTCTTCCAGGAAGGAATGAGGTTCAAATTGTATTCCTCCGGTTTTGCCGGATAACAGGATACGCACTGGAAAATGCCCATTTGATTCAGATTTGTTTTACCCCAGGCAACAAGCGATTCGACTTCAAGTTCAGATGCTGTTCCAGTTGATATCCAGGTAATTGCGCCTGGGATTGCTTGAGCTGCATATTGCATCAACGGTCGATTGTTAATATCGCAGGAGGCGATCTTGATAATCGATGGCGCGAGTTTGGAATATAGATCAACCGATGGAAAATCAAAGATCGAACAAAAGAATTCCAGTCCGCATGAACGAGTGTGGCTGGCAAGAGCCTCCCATTCAGCAGGTTTCAGTTCGAACTGAGCAAAAAAATCTTGTAAGCTCCCGTTGCCAAGTTTGGCATCTGGATGAATGAAGTGTTTGGAGCTGTATAACTGAAACTTGACGGCGTCGGCACCGGCGGCTTTCGCGGCATCCACCATTTTGCGTGCCAGAGTAAGATCGCCGTTATGATTCAATCCTATTTCTGCAATCAGGTAGGCTCGCTTGGTTGCGGATGAGACGTCAGTCATTTGGATTCAGAAAGTGGCGATCGCCTTTCAGCGCCAAGCATAAACGGGATTCAAATTGACCCCTGGCCGCAGGAATTGGAAATGTAGCATGACTGCCGGGACCCCATCTTCCATCGGCGCGCTCTTTCTGGATCAATGCGACATCTATGCAGACGCAACGGCCCTTGCGTTTGTCGATAAAACCGACGTTAAAACAATCAGTTATGCGCGACTTGCCAGGATTGTAAAAGAGATGGCGGGAGGCCTGGCAGCACACGGGCTCTCCTCTGGAATGCGCGTCCTGATCGTGGGTGGCAATTCGCCGGAATGGGTTTTTTCATATTTTGCAGTGCAAGTCTGCGGCGGAATTGACGTGGCATTGAATCCGGAAATTTCACCGGCCACAATCGTTGCCGCAGTGCGTCGCTTGCGAATAGGAATGGCAATCGTAGAGGATCCGGATCTCGCAGAGAAGCTGAGGAAGGTGACTGGTATTCGCACATACCGCATGAGCTGGAAACGGGATCAGAAAGGAAATCTTTCGTCTTTAAAAAAAAGCTTCAGCCTGCTTGGCCCAGGATTCAAGCGACGTCACCCCGATGACACTGCCTCTATTCTATTTAAGAAGAGCGATCTAGAACTCCGCGATCCAGGCGGGATAATTCTGAAGCACAAAGCAATACTTGCAAATCTCGATGCGTTCGGCTCAACCCTTCCAACCCTTGAGAATGATCGGTTTTTGTTGCGCCTACCCCTCTGGCATTCCTCCGGCAGGCTTGGACTTCTGACGGCGCTGTCAAAAGGTTGTGAGTTGCAGCTCTCGCGCGATGATCTGGTGGACGACTGTATGCGAATGCAGCCCACAGTCGCCATGACTCGTCCAGAAACGTTAGCCGATCTTTATATTCGAATTTCGCAGGGCAGGGACTCATCTGGTGTAATTTCCACTCTTCTGCTGCGAGGCTATCTGTGGTTTGGAACACAATCCATGCTATTGTTGGGTCATCTGTCAGGTCAAAAAGCGGTCTTCAAGCCAGCTGAACGCCAGTCAGTATTTGACCTATTCCTGGATGTTTCCTTGCTCGTAGTATTCTTGCCGTTTAAGATGATTGGTGATGCACTGTTCGGTGCCAGGCTGCGTAAGCGTTTGGGCGGGAATCTGAAATCCGTCCTGACGGGCGGAGCGGGCATTCCGGAGCGCCTGGATTTTTTTCTTGGAATGCTTGGGATTTCATTGCTTGCAGGTTACTGGAAAACGGAGGCGGCCCATGTGATCTCGAGTAGAATTCTGGAGTACACAGGGCAGCGTAGTCGATTGCAGCCCGGAACCGTTGGCCCACCTCTACCGGGTGCGGAAATCAAGATTGTGCAGGCCGGGCATGATGTTTCTCATACTCCCGGCGCTATTGGTGAGATCATGATTCGCGGAGATTTCCTGTTTTCAGGTTACCTTGATCCAGCCAGGGCTTCTGTGGATTCCTCCGGTTGGTTTTACACAGAAGACAGAGGTTGCCTTTCAGATCAGGGAGAATTGCGAATCATTTAAGTTTGGACTCGGCGCGGCTTTAGTTTCTTTTTTTCTTTTCATCAACAGGCAAAAGGAATCTCTGGAATTACATGGCTGAGAAAATCTTTATCTTTGATACAACATTGCGTGACGGTGAACAATCGGCAGGCGTAGCATTTACACCAGAAGAGAAGCTTGAAATTGCATTTCAACTGGAGCGCTTGCGGGTCGACATAATCGAGGCCGGTTTCCCATGCACCTCACCAGGGGATCTTAAAGCAGTTCAAGTGATTTCAAACGAGATCAAAAACGCGACAATCTGCGCTCTTGCTCGCGCTGTGCCGCGTGACATTGATCTTGCATGGGAAGCAGTTCAAAAAGCGGCGGATCCGCGCATCCACGTTTTCATCAATACCAGCGACATTCAGATTGCACATCAGTTGCGCAAGGGCAAGGAAGAAGTTTTAACTCAGGCAGAAGCCATGGTTAAACATGCCGCACAGTACACGTCCAATGTTGAATTTAGTCCGATGGATGCAACGCGTTCGGACCGTGACTTTCTTTTTACCATGATTGAACGTTGTATTGCGGCTGGAGCAACAACCATTAACGTACCAGATTCGGTGGGTTACGCAATCCCAGAAGAGCTCGGTGGGTTGTTTCGCGCAATCAGAGAGAACGTTAAGAATATTGATAAATGCCGTTTGAGTTTTCATGGTCAGAACGATCTGGGCTTGTGTACTGCAAACTCATTGTCCGCAATTCAGAATGGGGTGCGCCAGATTGAATGCACGATCAACGGAATTGGCGAGCGCGCAGGCAACACATCGCTTGAAGAAGTAGTGATGGCAATCAAGACCAGAAAGGATTTTCTGAATTTTGAAGTTAACATCAAGACAGAAGAAATCTATCGCGCAAGCAAAATGGTAGAAGCGCATTCCGGAATGCCGGTGCAGTGGAACAAAGCGATTGTTGGAAAGAATGCATTTCGCCACGGAAGTGGAATTCATCAGGATGGAATTCTTAAACTGCGGGAAACCTGGGAGATCATGGACCCGGCCAGCATTGGGATTCCAAAAGGGACCGAGCTTGTGCTTGGGAAACTATCCGGTCGTCATGCTTTCAAGGTCCACCTGGAAGAAATGGGTTATCATCTGAGCGAAGTTGAAACTGAAAGAGTATTCTCAAGTTTCAAAGAGCTTGCGGATAAAAAAATGCAAGTCGATGATCGGGATCTTTCGGCGATTGTGCAGGCGCAACTGGGTGAACCGGAGACAGAAGCCTGGAAGCTTGACCTTGTGCAGGTTTCTGCCGGAGACCACGCATCGCCCACAGCTACAATTCGACTGCTGGATCAAACTGGAGTAGCCAAAATGGACGCTGCTGTTGGAGCGGGCCCCGTGGATGCAATTTACAAATGTATCAATCGAATTACAGGCCTATCGCCTGCATTGACTGAGTTCAGCGTTAAATCTGTTACAGAGGGCATTGACGCCCAGGGTGAAGTCACAATTCGCATTGAACAGGACGGTCGTGTGTTTATAGGAAAGGCTGCAAGCACGGACATAATCGTTTCAAGCGCGCGTGCATATATTAACGCGCTCAATCGGATGTTATCTGCGCGATAGGCAGGCTTTGCGGACTTGCTATGTGGGCTGACGCATGAGTAGCTCGCTTCTGTTTCTGGGAGATAGCTTTACTGCTGGCTACGGGCTTTTCCCGGAGCAGTCCATGACGGCCCTGATCCAGAAGGATATCCTGGCTGAGGGTAAGGATCTACGTGTGATAGCCGCAGGTGTTTCCGGCGATACTACTGCAGACGCTCTGGCGCGACTTCCGCGATATTTGCTCAAAGAAAACGTGATTGAACATGCAGTGATAGAGCTAGGCACAAACGATTTCTTTCAAGGATTTCCGGTTTCAACCATGCGCGAGAATTTCAAGCGAATCGTTTTGACTATTCGCAAATTCGACTCCAGGATTCAGATATTTCTGATGCAAATGAAGATACTTCCTGGTTCTGGTGAGAGCAAAGCGTACGAGTCAATGTTTGGTGAACTGTCGGCCGAGTTTGGTCTTGTTCTCTTGCCGTTTCCCTTTTCTGGAGTCATAGGTCATCCAGAGCTCAACCTGAGCGACGGAGTTCATCCAAATGCGAAGGGCACTGAGATTGTAGCGGCTAACGTCTGGAATTCCCTGCGCCTGCATTTGTAAGGCAGCTTTCTGCAGACTCTTGTTGCAATGTTAGAGCCTGATTCAGACTGGTTCCCGGATGATCCGGCGAATCAATCGTGCCTGCGCAATAAATGAAAAGAAGCTTTCTACCTGTTCTGGAGTAATAGTCGCTCTGCCAAGCGAGTCGGCTACAGAATGACCTTCTAATAGAAGGCTTGCCAATTGCACTTCTCCAGGAACTGACTCGCGAATGAATATCTGTCCATTCTTCTTGCAGGCGATTACGGATTCTGATTCGGTAAAATCAATGTCAGGAGGTTCGGGGTGTTCGCGCAGTTTCCAGATGGCGTAAATTGGTCCCACTGCAGTTAGAAAAAAAAGCGAATCGACGAACTCAAGACTGGCCGTCGGCGTAAGTGTAACCAGTTCAGATGGTTCAAGACCAGTCTCTTCTCTTTTGTGGAATAGCTCAGCGAACTTCGATTCGAATTTGGCCAGGTCATGCAGGATTTCTGTCTTTGGGAAAGTTGTTCTCAGAAACTCCGGGAAATCTTTTCCGTAGTGCGACAAATTGTGTGAACGCGAAGGATTTAATGCAATATAATTGGCCGCAGCTTCAAAAAAATCATCATCGCCCAGAAGTCGCCAGACCGCTTCATAGGTTTCTCCAAGCGCCTCTGTTAGCCGGAATAGATATGCACGAGAATACACCAGTAGCGAATCCTTAGCGGCTAACGTTCCTCCCGGGAGAATTTCAGAGGAAACTGCCGCAGAAACTGCAACAGGTGTAGACGATCTGGCTTCAAGAATCAAAGCCTCAAACGACTCCTGGATGTCTCGCAGATTCAAATGCTACCTGCCTTGCGTGCTTTCTGCACTTCAGCTTCCAGCACGCGAAATTCAGGAATGTTTTCATCCCACTCAAGCAGCACCGGAGTCCCAGGAAATCGTTTCAAAGCCCGGGTAAGCAGGTCCAGGACTGGGTTTGCAATGGGGGTTGAGTGAGTATCAAACAAATGAGTTCCAAGATCGCTGTGACCGGCAACATGAATCTGAGCTACAAGCTCAGCTGGAATTGAATGAATGAAGGTGCGTGGATCGAATCCGTGATTGATTGCATTTACGTACACGTTGTTTACATCGAGCAGAATCCTGGCGCCGCTACCATGAGTAGCGGCTACCAGAAACTCCCATTCACTCATTGTAGAAGACTTAAACGTCAGATACGTTGAGACATTTTCAAGAGCGATTGATCTTCCAAGGATTTCCTGGGTAACGGCAATGTTCCTGCTTACTACATCCAACGCCTCCTGGTTGAAAGGCAGAGGCAGAAGATCGTGCAGGTTTGTATTTAGTCCGGTCCAGCAAAGATGATCGGACACAATGAAAGGCTCCGTAGCATCGATTAAAGCGCGAAGTCGTTTAAGATAGTCTTTGTTTACTCCATCTGCCCTGCCAATGGAAAGCGAAACGCCATGCAGAGCCACGGGAAAATCCCGACGCACGTGTTCGAGAATCCGCCTGGGTCGACCCGCCGAATCCATGTAGTTTTCTGAAATTGCCTCAAACCACTCGATGGTATGAGATTCGCCGGACTCGAGGAAGGGGTAATGCTCCCGCCTGAGTCCGGCTCCATAGCCAATCAAACGTTATACGCCTCTGATAGCCCGGATGGCACAAGCTTCTGCAGCAAGTCTGCCTCCAAGGAAACGCCAGAAAGGCATTACATCGAGAGCGGTTGCAATTGCACCGGTTGTAGAATCTGCAATGTTCAGTGCAGTAGGTGCAATCGTAACAACTTTTTCACGAAGCGGATCAAGGTAAGGTTTAACACGAGTGAGCGTTGAATCGATCTGATGTTTGAGCCCCTCAAGAATTGATTTAGCCTGTTCAAATGGCAATGACCCTGCGAACTCTGAAAAACGAGATTCTTCATTTCCGCTCTTTGCAAGTAATTGACTCATCCAGTTTCCTGAAGCTTCAATCAAGTTGTCTGTAAATGGCAGGGCAATCTCAACACCAGCGTAGAAGAGTGCAATCTCCTGGCCTGCCGGTGTTTCAAAAAACAATTTCAGTTTATCTGCTACACTGCCGGGATAGAGCGTTGCAATCATATAGGACAGCGCAACCGCCTTGAGTCCAGCATCGGCCGCTTGTTGCGGATCAGCCTCAAACGTGCGTTTGCGATCCTTATTTTTTGCAGCATCGTATGCGTTCTTGAGTCCAGTATAAATTCCAAGACCGCCATCCGCTTTATCAACCACAGAAGCGACCTTGAGTGCCTTGAGTACATCTTCGCTATTTGCAAGCGCCCTGGCCTTTTCTAGAATAGCCGGATCTTCACTTCGGGCTACGCGACGTACCGCACCGTTCAAGTTGAAATAATATTCAAATTGTGGCGAGAAGGGAAACACAGAAAAGAGCATGCTTGTAACGCGAACGGTTGCATCTGACTCTTTAAAATCGACTAGCGCCTCATCGATCTTGTTCTGGCTTACGCCGTAGTCTGCCTTGATTTTTGTGCGAAGACGATCGTCCTGAATTACGCCGCGCTCAAGTTTGGCATCGAGCAACATGAGGAACTCTTTGCGGATTACTAGCGCATGAATAAAAGCAATTGGCCAGGGGATAATCCAGAGCAATGCCGTGGTTCCGTCCATGGCTGTGCCGGTTGGAATCTGATTTGCGCGCTGGATGAAGTAAATGATCAGGCCTAAATAAATTCCGCCGAACGCAACCCAAAGCCACTTAGCCGTGCGCAGGCCAGCGTAGAAGAACGCAAGAAAGTGCGTCATTCCGAATCCCAGCGTTAAGATGATATACCAGGATTGAAACCATTCCCAGGATTTTCCGCGCTCAGTAATTGCCATGTTCCGCTCCTTAGCCTTGTTTGAGTTACCTTTGCATGGAATGGTTGAATCTTTCCGTAAACAAGCGAAAAATATGTGACAGGCAGACCAGGGCAGGTAAACGACTGTATGGACGTGCTCAGTCTTCGCCGCAGGCCACTGCGTCTGGTCTGGATTGCTCTCATTGCAATTGTCGCGGGCGTTGGTGTATATCAAGTCGGGCAGTGGTGGTGGAAGGAGCGACGCTGGCGCTGGATTGTGGTTCATCACACTGCCTCAGATTTTGGCAACCTCGCTTACTTTAAAGAAATGCACCAGCGAGAACGGGGCTGGTCTGACATCGCGTATCATTTCCTGATTAACAATGGAACAGCCGGGACTGCAGCGGGCCAGGTGGAAGAGAGTGATCTATGGCGCAAGCGCGAGGGCAATTATTCTACTAAGGTTCATACCGTAAACGAGTTTGGAATTGCGATTGTTCTGGTCGGGAATTTTGAAAAGCACCCTGTTCCTGAATTACAAATGCAAGCGTTGCTTCACCTTTTGCTAAAATT
>JAIOPQ010000031.1 GCA_021413825.1 Spirochaetia bacterium
GCTGCTCTGGATTTGATGCGCAAGAATGCGGCGGTTCGCTTGATGGAAGCCAGTCGTTCGATTGCTTTTATTGATAAGCAGACGCAAGGGCCTTTTATCTTAACAGGCGATTTTAATGCCCAACCAGATACGGAAGAAATTGAATTTCTAAAAAAAACCGGGCTACGCGACGCATTTGCAGAGAAAAATCCCCGCGGTGGAGCAACCTGGGACTACAAACACAATCAGCATCATCAGGCATTCTATTCTGATTACGATCCAAATCTTTACTTGCGTCTGAATTATACGCGCCTCAAACAGCCGCATCGGCTCGATTATATTTTCTACAAAGGCAAGGGCTTGAAACTGAACAGCTGCAAGATCGTAATGAAAGAAAAGGTCAATGGCATCCAGGCCAGCGATCACTTCGGACTTCTGGCAGAATTCAAGCTGCCCTGAGGCTCGTTTGGCCAGATTTCCCCCACCCCCGAACGTGGGTGGTAAACCCGGAGGTGGGAGTGCGCCTCACATAGTAGCCAGCCGAAGCACAGATTTCTCTTTTGTCAATCGCGAAACATGTCACAGTCCAGGTGCATACTAGACTGGGGTTGTCCAGTCACAAAAAACCCCTCGTCCGGGACAACCGAAGCGAGGGGTTTCTAAAATCGTTTTAAAAACGTCGATTAGCCGTCAATGCGCTCAATTACAGTGGCAATTCCCATTCCACCGCCAATGCAAAGCGTGGCAAGACCGTAGCGTGCCTTTCTTCTTTCAAGTTCGTCAACTAACGTTCCGATCAAGATTGCTCCAGTTCCACCGAGCGGATGACCGAGTGCAATTGCTCCACCGTTTACGTTAATCTTCTCTTTTGAAATATTCAATTCCTTTTGGACAAAGAGCACAACAGCAGCAAACGCTTCGTTGATTTCAAAGAGGTCAATGTCTTCTACTTTCAATCCTGCTTTTTGCAGCGCCAGTTTGGATGCGCTTGCAGGCCCAGTAAGCATAATCGTTGGCTCAGAACCGGTAGCCGCCATTGATACAACGCGTGCACGAGGTTTTAGGCCGTAGTCTTTGCGAGCTTTTTCACTTCCGACTAGAATTACAGCTGCACCATCCACAACACCGGATGAATTTCCAAGCGTATGAACATGGTTAATTTTTTGAATGTCAGGATACGTTTTCAGTGCAATTGCATCTGCGCCGCTCTCGCCGTAGGTTTTGAAAACTGGACCCAGGCCTGAGAGGAATGCGTAATCGCTTGCAATACGCGGATGTTCATCGAGCAAAACATCGTTTCCATTTTGATCTTTAACCGGGATAATACTTTTCTTAAAGTATCCGTTCTTAATTGCATGGTCAGCTTTTTCTTGTGACTCAACAGCAAAGCGGTCCACATCTTCGCGAGAGAAACCGTATTTAGTTGCGATCAGGTCGGCTGAAATTCCTTGCGGAACCAGATTGTAATGCTCAGCGATAAATGGGTTTCCAATGTCCATACCCAGTTCGCCCACATCGTCGCCCATTTTAACACGGCTCATGGATTCAACTCCACCAGCAACAACCAGATCAGAGGCACCTGCACCAATTGCAGACACGCCATTGTTGATTGCTTGCAGACCGGATCCGCAAAAGCGGTTCACTGTGTAACCTGGAACCGTATCTGGCCACTCTGCAGCCATTACAGCATAGCGAGCGATACATGCGCCCTGCTCGCTTACTTGCGAAACGCAGCCGAGTACAACATCTTCTACACGTGCTGCATCGAGTTTATTGCGCTCTGCCAATGCGCGGAGTGTTGCTCCTGCCAGATTTTGCGGATGATTGTTTGCAATCACGCCGCGTTTTTTTCCTTTTCCGCGCGGTGTTCGGACCGCATCAAAAATGTATACCGTTTCCATATGATCTCCTTTTTAGCTTGCCCGCTTCCCCAGGGCTGTTTTTCTACGAACAGACAAGTCTGTCTGGTTGAGCTAGAAAGTGGAAAGCCCTTTCGGACGTCCATTGGAAAATGAAAGCACACGTGAAAAAATCGGCCCCTGCGGAGAACATTCGTTTAAAGGGTCCTAAGGCCAGCCACGGCGGCCTTTCCAGTCGGGAGCGCATCTTACGCACGGCCGTGAAACTCTTCTATCGTCAGGGTTATAACACTGGCATCAACCAGATTATAGAAGAATCCGGCGTGGCCAAGGCCAGCTTCTATCAATGGTATCCTTCAAAGGACGACCTGGCCCGGGCCTATTTGGATTTTTACGGTCAATTGCTCACAACGCGGCTCAGTCGCTTGCTTGATCGAAGTGAGAACATGCATGAATTTTTTACGCGATGGGTTGCAATACTCAAGCGTGATGTGCGCGGTCAGGGTCGATACCATGGCTGTCCGTTCCTTAACTTTGCAACTCAGATTGGAAGTGGCCATGCAGGTCTCGATGAGATTCCCGTTCAAACCGTAAATGGTTGGATTGCTCTTGTGGAACGCCGCCTAACGCGTGCCATGAATGACAAACAGCTCAAGCCTGGAACGAATGTGCACGACCTGGCGCGTCGCATAATTCACGTTTTTTCAGGTGCTCATGCAATGTGGCGATTGACGCACGATCCATCGTGTATCAATGACCTGGCGAATGTCTTTCCTGTAATTATTCAGGATTCACTTCACGGATGAAACTCAATCCCAAAGCGCGCCATTGTGGCACGATCTGGAAATTGTCTGCCAGTAAATGATCGATACAAATCGGCATGAATGTTTTCACCGGGATTCAATAGCGAATCAGGCAAGCGAATCGTTCCGGTTGCTTCCACTTTGTATTTGAGTGATGTTACACCGGCATCGATAAAGAAGCGAAGATGCGAACCAGCCGGGAAATAGAAACTACCACCGTACTGTGCAGACGTTACGCGCAACTTAGAAGCCTGATCGGCCAGGGTTGGATAAACAGTTCCAGTCTCATACAACGACGCGTCCACAAGCGGTAGACGAAGCTCTGAATATTTAAAACCACCTTTCATCTGGCCGCCGGCTGCGCGCAAACGCAACTCCAAACCTGATCCAAACTCGAAACGTCCTTCGAGTCCAGCCTCAATGCCCTTGGCGCGTGTGCGATGCTCCAGACTGGGACTGTAAACTGCAGAGTACGATAGATTAGTTAGCGTAACAAACTCTGTTTGATTTCCTTTAGCCTTGCTCTCGAGATACATGGGTCCAGCGAAGATAAATGGCTTAAAGAACGACTCGGCTGATCCAAGCAGAAATCCAAACCGCGCACGAGAGATTTGATCTGTTACGCTGTTTAGTGAGCCACTGCCTGCATACCCACGTCCACTATCGGTTAGTGTTTCATACATCTGATAGCCGCTGCTTTCGCGTGACATTTCGCTTTCAAGTCCAGCGAACCAGCGCTTTGATTCATAGTACGCGTAAGCTGCATAGCTTTTGGGTCTTGAATGCGATTCTTCATATGGATACGCAACCGAATGAGTAAAGGCTTGCGATTGTTGGATGTACTCGGCCTGTTTTTCTGACTTCAAGTATTCAGAGTAAACCGATGAATGCTTTCCGGTGCCGCCGGAAATCCCAAAATAGAATCCAGTATGATCCGGAGCTTCTTGCTTCTTTGGGGCCGTGGATCGTCGATCTGGCTCTGTATTAGTCTGGGGAGGTCTGTAGGTTGGAATTTCGCGCTGACGCTCGCGCTCTTCCTGGGCTCGAAGAACCGAAGGATCGTCGTATAACGTCCTAACAATTTGATTGCGATAGATTAGATAATCGCCATCTGCTGCCTGGATACTGATGGCATCATTATCCTGGCTTATGATTCTACCGCGCAGGGTTCTTCCATCGCGCAACTGGATTATGTCGGCAAACAACGACTGAGCGCCGAGCAGCAGTACAAACAAAATGCCGATGCGGGTCATAGACTTAATTTCGGCAGCGGAGGAAGCAAATCCGGCCGGGCTTCCGGGTTTTTTGACAACCCCCTGGGAGGGGCTATGCGCGCTCGAAATATCGTGCGCGCTCCCAGTCTGTGACAACCTGGTCGAACTTGGCCTGCTCAGTTTTAAAATAATGGACATAATGTTCCACAACGTCTGCACCAAACGCTTCCTTGAGCATATCAGACGATTCAAGATGCGAAACTGCTTCAGGAAGATTAGCCGGAACTTTGGGAAGATCACGGGCTGAATAGACGTCGCCCTGAAACACAGGTGGCGGTTCGATCTGGTTTTTGATTCCGTCAAGGCCAGCGGCAATGGTGGCTGCAAATGCAAGATACGGGTTTGCATCCGCACCAGGGAAACGCGCCTCGATTCGCAATGATTTCCCTTCCCCTACAACGCGGAAACCGGCTGTGCGATTGTCATGACTCCAGGCAATGCTGGTAGGCGCCCAGGACTGTGAAAGATAGCGCTTGTAAGATGTTGGATACGGAGCGTAAAACGGAGTAATGGCGCGAATGTGTTTCATCCAGCCACCCAGGAAATATCTAAATCGATCCGAACACTTAATCGGACCAAATTCCTTATCACCTACAAACACGTTCTCTTTGTAATCTTTATCCCAGAGACTCAAATGAACGTGCATACTTGAACCGGCCAGGTCCGTTCTCCATTTTGCCATGAAAGTAACTGCCAGATTCTGGGCATGAGCGATTTCTTTTACGCCCTGCTTATAGATCACATGCCGATCGCACATATCCAGGATCTTCGCGTATCTGAAATTCAATTCATGCTGGCCTGGACCCCATTCCCCTTTGCTTGACTCAACTGGAATACCGCTTGCATCCATATGATGCCTGATCTGTGCATTGAGTCGCTCTTCTTTGGTCCCCTGGAAGATGTGATAATCTTCGATGTAGTTTCCGAACGTCTTTAGATTATGATAGCCCTTGTTGAATGCAGATTCGTAGGTTTCGTCAAAAATAAAATACTCAAGTTCACTGGCACCGTACGCACCAAACCCGGCTGCTTCCATACGACTGAGCTGATGCTTGAGCATTGTGCGCGGAGCCGGAGCAACCGGCGCATGCGTTTTGTCATTTTCAAGATCGCAAAGTACGAGCGCGGTTTTTTCAAGCCAGGTAGTCTGACGTAGAGTCGAAAGGTCTGGCCTGCAATGAAAGTCCCCGTACCCTTTTTCCCAGCTTGCAAGCTTGTAACCAGGGATCACATCCATCTCCATATCGACGGTCAGGATGTAGTCACAGGCATGCATCCCTTCTGATGTAACCGCATCCAGAAAGAAACTTGCAGTGCAGCGCTTGCCCATTAACTTTCCGTATTGATCTGGAAACGCAACGATTACAGTATCAATGTCGCCTGACGCGACTTTTTGCTTTAGCTGATCAACTGTTAACATGCCTTTCATACGCCTGGACTCCTTTCCTTTTTGTCTAACCTGGATTTTGCAAAAAGCATAATTCCATAAAGCACTGTAATGGCAATGATACCACCGATTAGCCATCCCATTCGAGCCTTGAGGACATCGACCATTTCAATGGGTGAATTTAGAAGCTGTGGGCTTTCACCGAGCACTGCACCCCCGTACCAGCTGAGCACAAGGCACCAGGTGAATGCGCCCGTTATAGTAGAGATACTAAAGCTCACGAAGTTCATTTTGAACACACCGGCCGGCATTGAGATCAGATGGCGTATAACAGGTAGTAGGCGAGCGAAGAATATCCCTGAAGCTCCGTATTCCTGGAACCATTTTTCTGCCATCTGGAGCTTGGCTGGCGGAAGGAATATATACTTACCAAAGCGATACAGAATTGGAGTTCCAACCAGCCTTGCGCCATAATAACTTAAAACCGACCCGACGTAACTGCCCACGGTTCCAGCAATGACAACAGCCCAAAAATTCATGCGTCCTTGCGCAGCCCAGAAGGCAGCCGGCGGCATTACTACTTCAGAAGGGATTGGAACGATGGAGCTCTCAAGCGCCATCAAGAAGACGATGCCTCCGTACCCCCAATCCTCAAGTAGATGAAACCAGAAAATTGCGAGATTGTGAATCGTTTCCATGTGCCTCCGTCAAATGGACCATGCAAACGGATCGTTTCAACCGAATTTTTCATTGTTGACCGTTATTTGAATGCGCGTAAGCTCCGGGCATGACGAATCAGGAAACTCCGGGGAAGCTTCAATCGATTCGGCTGATACTTGACGAAACCAGAACCATTCTACATTCAGCGCTGGCACAAACCAGAAAGGATTGGCGAATACTCATGCGGGCAACCGGCGGATTCTGTCTCTTACTCGCAATCGTCTATGGCATTGGTGTATTCGTTGTAATTCGTATCACTTACATTCGCGAATATCAGAACATCCTTTTGAACGTGGTTGTTCTTCCGTTTCTTGCGTATTTTCTGGGCGGGCTGCTTCAGTTTTTCCGTGAACGTACGCGGGGACAAACCCCGGAATGGATTCTACTTCTAAAAGGACACAGGCACTATTTTCGCGTTCTGCTCTATTGCGCCATTTACTATGCCGCATATCGTTTCTTAATTCGGTCAGCCATTGGCATAGAAGACCTTTCGCTTGACCTGCGGATTCGCATGATCGTGGGAATTCCATTGTTCATCTGGGTTGTAACGCGTGTGTCTTTTGCGTTCGCATTTGTAACAGAACAGAATGTGGGCCCAAAAACTGGAATAAAATCATCCTTCATATTGACCGGAGGACGATTCTGGCGGACACTGATCGCACTTTTCCCATTGCCCGTAGCCATTGCGGTGCCCGGGCTAATGATTGGCCTTTTACCACACTGGGGCCTCGTCGTACTTGCAATTCTGATCCTGGGCGTGATTCTACCGCTGGCACTTTCAATGATTCTGCTCTCCTATTTCTGGATGTTTGATCGATACAGGAAAGAGCCCACAGTGATTCACATAGCAGCGGTTAGGTGAACTGAGGGAGATTTAACCGCAGAGCTGGCAGAGGACACTGAGGGGTTTAGCCGCAGATGAACACAGATAAACCCGGATGACTGCGGGCAAATGCGCGCAAGGTCAATGACAGGCCCCATCGTAAAGAATGATCCGTTGCTCTTTTTGCGGGGTTTCATGACGATGCAGGTGTTCAATCTTTCCTTCAAACATAAATTCAACGAGGCAGCGGGCTGGCATAGTTGTCGTCGAGAATGCGAACTGTCCAGCGATAGATTGCCGATCCGTTACCTTGAGACTCGTATCCGAATGAGTGACAAACGTATTCGGATCAACATCCCGTGCTATGATATGCAGAAGGATCTGGTTTCCAATCCCATCGAACGATTTAATTCGAACCTGCCGAAACAAGTCCCCCGTTGGGAAATGATGGCCAATCTCAGGAATTCCCAGGCTGACATCGAGTTTGTAATTCTTTAAGTCTAAAGATTCGGTTTTAAACTGGATTTTCATAAGTCTCGGAAACGCGTGCGGGTCAGGATCTGCAATGGCGGAAGAGGCATGTCGAGTTTCAGTTACGTGACAACTGCTGCACCCATTCCGCAATGTCGAAACAGAATCCCCTTGAGAGCCTGCCCTTTTTTGATGCGGAACATAGAATTCGCTTACCGTTGACTGCATCTTCTGGTTGGTATAGGAAACGACCGGAGCATAGGAAGCTGGAAATGAGAACTCATGACATCCGGCGCAGAAATCCGCTTTCGAAGCGATGAGTATTCGTAATAATCCTTGTACAGATAAGGTGAGTCCGCCGGGATTTTTCTCTGGTGAACAAACACCGTTCTGTCAGATTGATACATCTCTTGCAGCTTTATATCTGGGCCAGGTTGTGCGCGATGGAGTTTACTATCGTACCAGAACGGTGCATGACAATTCAAGCACCAAGCCATGGGTTCTCGCTCAAATGCTTCCTGAAACCGGATATTCGTAAAGGAGCGGCTGTGGAGACTCTCCCTCCATAGATTGTATTCCTTTTGGTGACAGCCTTTGCAATATTCTGCGGATTGAAGTCTACTATCGGGTTTTGTTCGCGAATCAATGGGGTAGCGGCCCTGACTCAAGCTGGATAGGATAGCATAGTCCGGATCAGGGCTGGGTTGGCGATTGAAATAGACTCTGTATATCTCGGCCGCAGGCATAGCCTCACGTTTTTCTTTGACTTGCGAGAGAATGCGGCGGATTTCCGAATCCGTCCTGGCAAGCGAAACGTCGCCTAACGGTTGAGTTACTTGAGGCACAAGAGAAAATTCCGACAGGAGAAAAGAAAGGAATACAGTACAAAAGAGGCTCAGCAGGATTGCACCGGCGCCTCTCCACCTCTTTTTCAAGACAGATCCTATTCGGGGCAAGGGCCGCTAATATCTAAATAGGATGCGAAAGTGGAAGCATCCCTTGTGCTCGTTTCATCTATCACCCGGTCAAAACTATTAAACTTCGAATAGATGGGTCCTCTGGGGCCGGGGGTGGATGGTCCTGTCCCTGTCTGGCCTTTTGTGTGTGTGTAATGCAACCGAACGGATTGACCTTCGAGAAACCATTTGCCTTCTCGAGTCTCGCTTCCTTGACCCAGGAAATCCGATACATAAACTGCGCGTCCGGACTTAACCCCGGGATTTCCGCAAAAAAATTCGCGGATGCTCCCGCCCCCAAGCGCGTTCATCATCATTTTCCCAGCAGGTGAAATCGCCGGTTCTGAAGCAAGCAAGGCCCGCCAGTCAGCCAATCCTTTTCAGTGCAAGCCGCAGGTTTTCAATCGCAGCAAGAGGTTCTCCGGCCCTACTCTGCGCGCAGGCAAGATTGTAGTAAAGATTAGCCGATGGATTTTTGGAAATCGCCATACCAATCTCGTAGGCCTTTATGGAATCGCCTAATCGTCCCTCGATATTGGAGAGACTATTCGCGTAATCATAATAGATAACATCGTCAGCGTAGAGATCTAGCGCCGCCTCATATTTTCGAATTGCATCAGCGTCACGCTTTTGCTGATAGAGAGCGAAACCCTCTCCGCGAAGGTTTGCAGCCTTCAATTTACTTTCAGAATCGTTTTCGGGACCCGCACCGCCAGGATTGGCTGAGATCTTCGTGGCCCAATCAATGGATAGATGGTCTTTGTCTGAATAATTTTTTCCTTTGCATACGGCGAGTCCGAGGACTGCCGAACTCAACAGAAGAATACCGCATCTTTTCAAAACAATCATACATGGCACCTCCAAAACAGTCCTCTGTGGTAGCCCTCACTTCACAAACTTCTTATAGTGTTCCTGGCGTTCCAGGATTTGCCTGACGTAATTGTATGGCTCCTCCCCGCGCAGATAGCCGTATTGAACTACAGGATCGTTGAAGAACTCTGGCTTGGACAGGGCCAGGATAAATAGTTCAACGTTATCCGCCCATTTATTCTCATTCTTACCGTATTTGGATGCGAGCTTACGCGCATCGTCCACATGTGCCATCCCGGCATTGTAAGATGCCAGAACAAAACGCAATCTTTCATCGGGATCGGAGATGTCCTTTTTCCACCGTTCGTCCAGATAGATTAGATACTTTGTTCCAGCAAGAATATTGTCGTCTGGTTTGAATGCGTTTGGCGCACCAAACTCCACTGCAGTTGGTTGCATCAATTGCATGACTCCCTGTGCGCCACTCCACGAGCGAGCATTTGGATCAAATCGAGATTCCTGATATGCAACCGCTGCAAGCAGCGTCCAATCCATCTTGTACTGTTGTGCTGCTTTCTTAAAGACCGCATCAAACGGAGAAACCCGGCCCCCGCTGGTTGAAAAAAATTCGCTCGCCACTCGCTCGCGGTAGAGCCGTGGGTCGCGGTAGTAACGATTGTATATTAAAGCATATGAATCGGTCGTCTTCATTTTCTTAATCCAGTCATTGACTGTGCTCAGAAGTTCTGGCGATCGATTGCGAACGATCCAGGCGATGCGCTGTGGAAAGCTAATGGCAGTCTCGACGTCGATTCCTGGATAGTAGGCCTGGTTAATGAGGGCTGTGTTTTCGTCGGCTACTGTATAGTCGATTTCCCCGGTTGAGACTTTCTTGATTAGATCTTCTGTGATCTCTGTACCCGGAACCGTTTCAATTTCTATATCACCTCCAATTTCTTCTGATAGATTTTTCAGTCGCAAATAGTACGACGAACCTTCGCGCACATGAACTTTCTTTCCAATTAGATCCACAGTGTTTCTAATCGGAATCCATTCTTTAGAATCAGGTTTTGGTTTGTAGCCTCGTGCGCGTTGAACCAGGACCTGGCGAGTCAGAGTAAGATGCTCCGTAAACTGTACGGTCTGCGCGCGCTTTTTTGTAACTGCAATGTTTGCAGCTACTATATCGCCCGCACCGCTGTTGAGCATGTATGTTATTTCATCTGCGTCACGGACCACAACAATTTCAAGCTTTACGCCAATGTCTTCTGCAAGCTTACTCAGCAGCTCATACTCGTAGCCGAGTGCCTGGCCCTTATATAAGAAATAACTGTTGGGTCCGTAGGAAGTTAGCGCCAGGAGTTTTCCGCGCTTCTTTATGTCCGCAATGTCTACGGATGATATGTTTTCATAGAGGTCAATGCAACCGGCTAGAACCAGGCAAAGACAAACGACAGCTCTGCGCATTGAAATCCCCCGCAGGCAGCCTGCCCCTCGCATTTGAAAGACGCAAGCGCGAAAGGCAGTTATTTCCTAAAAAGGGATGACTGAAAACCCAGATTTGAAATTCTATTCTAATGCAGTTTCCACTCGATCGTGTAGCACAATACAATTTCCCAACTCGAATTCGCGCAGGCCTCGGCGCCCGCAAAGAAATCGGCACATACCTCAAAGCTGAAGGTGTAAAGCGTCCCCTAATCGTAACGGATCGCGAGCTTGCTAAGCTCCCGATCCCTGCGGAAATAGAAAAGATCATAACGGATGCGGGACTTGCATGCGCTATCTTCTCTGGCGTCGCTGGGAATCCGGTTGAGTCCCACGTAAAAGCAGGTGTGGAAGCGTTTCACGCGCATAAGGCAGATGCAATTGTAGCGCTGGGTGGAGGAGCTGCAATGGATGTTGGAAAAGCAATGCTCATCATGGCGCATCATCCTGGAAATCTATTCGATTACGAAGACGGAAAACCAGGCGAACGTCCAGTAGATGGAATCATTCCGCATTTTATTACAATCCCTACCACTGCCGGGACTGGAACAGAAGTTGGAAGAAGTACTGTAATCTCTGATGATGCAACGCATGCAAAAAAGATTATGTTCTCGCCCAGGCTGCTTGCAAAATCTGTTTTTGCTGATCCTGAACTAACCCTCGGACTCCCACCCAAAGTTACAGCTGCAACCGGCATGGATGCGTTGACGCATCTGGTTGAAACGTATCTGGCAAACGATTTTCATCCTATGTGCGATGGAATAGCACTCGAAGGAATTCGACTCATTTCTAAGAGCCTGGCCGATTGCGTGCGCTTTGCAAAAATGGGAACACCTGGAAATCCAGATCAGTCTCCTGAACACAAACGCGCACGCGGACTAATGCTCAATGCTGCCATGATGGGCGGCGTTGCATTTCAAAAGGGCCTGGGTGCTGTCCACTCGTGTGCACATCCACTGTCCACAGTTTTTGATTTTCATCATGGCCTGGCAAACGGCATAATGCTGCCTTACGTAATGGAATTCAATGCAGTTGCTGTTCCAGAACGTTTCATAGCCCTCGCAGAAGCGGTCGGCTTGAGCGATAAAACTGCAGCAGCGTTCGTCAAATGGATCCGCGATCTAAATCAGGAAATCGGAATTCCGCGCACAATCGCCGAGGCTGGTGCAAAAACAGAAAAACTGGATGAGCTTGTCAAATTCGCAGTAGCAGATGTCTGCCATGCAATGAATCCAAGGCCCGTCAGTGCGGACGATTTTAGAACCCTATACACCAAGGCATTCGCGGGATGAGTCTGCGCATCGGAGTGTCTGCATGTTTCTTTCACGCAGATCCAAAGCGCGCAATATTCAAAGGCAAGACTCTTCTCTATATGGAGGAGTCCATGATGAAATGGATTCTGTCCGGCAAGGCTTTGCCTGTGCTGCTCCCCCCGCCAGAAAACAATTTTGATATCAAAGAAATCTTAGCGGACGTGGACGGCGTTTTGCTCCAGGGCGGATCGGACGTAAGCCCAACCAGCTATGGTGAAACTCCTCTGAAACCGGAATGGAACGGCGATAGGATCCGCGACGATTACGAAAGCCAGATCATTGCCACTGCAATTCAGATGAATCGACCTGTCCTGGGTGTCTGTCGCGGGCTACAGATGCTTAACGTTGCCCTCGGCGGAACTCTTTATCAGGATATCACAGAACAAAACCAGGAATCCATTGTTCATCGCGATTGGAACGTGTACGATGATCTACAACATGGGGTGAAAATCCAAACCGGATCTAGCCTAGCGCAAATGTATGGAACTACCGGCAGAATCAATTCAATTCATCACCAGGGCATAAAAGATCTTTCGGATCAGGTGAATGCTGAGGCCTGGTGTGCCGAGGATGGAATTGTGGAGGCGATCCGACTCAAAGGGAACAGCTATGCGTTTGGCGTTCAGTGGCATCCAGAATTTACCGGAACACGCAACGACCTCCTGACCCCACAGCCATTGTTAAATGAATTCCTGAATGCATGCCGGGAGCGTAGCCATTGATCGATCTGGGCCGTGATTTTGCCAGGCTCACCCAGCGACTCAAGGAACAAAAGGAAGTCAAGATTCCGCTGCGCGGCCTTGAGACAGAAGAAGAAATATTCGTCTACGGATTGATCACCAAAGCTCTGTCCTACACGGGTCAGATACGGCTTGATGGCACCATACAGCTAGTTATATGCGAATTTTTGCGAAATGCTGAGAAAGCTCTTCTAAAACGCGCATTCGCCGAATTCTTTGCAAAGGCAACCGACTACGACAATCAAGAATTCTTGCGAACCTTTCACCAGAAATTAAAAGACGGATTAAAACCTCTGCGCTCCATCCTTTATCGCGGGAAACCCACAATAGAATTTGTTGTACAGTTACAAGCTAATGGGCTAACCTTCGTAGTAAAAAATCAGGGTCTACCCAGCGTCAGGGAAGATGAACTGATCCACGATGGACTCCGCCACGCGGCGCGCGCAACTGACCTGAATGAACTGGCAGCAGGTGAACTGAATCAGAACGACGGCGAAGGCTATGGGCTTGGAGTTGCATATCTTGCTTTAAAAGCTGCAGGACTCGAACCCTGGACCTATGAAATCGAAAGCGGTTCAACCATTTTCTCGATTAATGTTCCAGGCACCCACATCACTCCAGAAGATCTCGATCGAATCGACAAAACCCTGTTCCAGGAAGTTCAATCCCTGCCTGCGTTTCCAGAACATGTCAGGCGGATGATGGAGGTGTGCACATCGCCCGAAAGCGACATGAAACAGGTTGCAGTAGAAATCGGTCGTGATGCAGGGATTACAAGTCAAATCATAAGACTTGCAAATTCTGGCGGTTTTGCCGGCGGTCGGGTTGCAGACATTACCGAAGCGGTAAAGATCATTGGGCTTTCAACTATAGCCGGGCTACTGATGAAGGTTGGAGCATATACCATCCTTGAAGCGCGTTACGGTGCAAGCGAAGAAATGCTTGCTCATCCTGTCCGTGTCGCTGTCTATTCACGTCTATTAGCCCGCAAGTTTAAGATGGCTGCAGTCGCAGATCAAGCGTACGTTGCCGGCCTCTTGCATGACATTGGGAAGCTCGTAATACTTCATCACATGAAACGAAATGGTACACAGACTGCAGCAGACCGCATTGGGAAACGCAGGGATCGCAGAAGCCAAATTAATATGGAGGAGATTTCATGCGGCGCAGACCATGCATTGATTGGTCAAATTCTGGGTGAAAAATGGAATTTCCCTCCGGATCTCTGTAAGGCCATCGGATGCCACCATACACCCCTTGCGGCCAGCGCAGAAACCCGCAAGCTCATCTTTACAGTCTACCTTGCAAACGCATTTGCCGATTACGAAGAGGGACAGACTTCCTTCTATTTCATTGAACCTGACGTGCTTGAGCACTTCAATCTAACCACCCAGGCTGCTTTCGAGATGCTAGCCGGCGCGTTAAATTCGCAGTTTCTTAGCGGCTGATTGGCCGCAGTTTGCGCCATAGTTTATGAATCTTAAATCCAATTGTGAAAATCAGAAATCCAGGCCCAGGTCTTACAAACTGAACCAGGGCCCCGGACGGCAGGTGACGATTGTGTCTATTCACCCACTTCACACGTGCATCAACCACAGCAACTTTACCGCCGCGGCGCTGCACTTCAATGCGTACTCGCTCACCGTGGTTTAGGTCTTCCATCCCACTCAAGAACATTCCGCGCGGAAGAATATCAAGCGCCATAGTATCCATTCTCTCATCCGATTTATGAATCCGAAATAGCGCAAGAACTGTGCTCGATGGAACGCGGAGCATGTTCTCGCGAATGAACATATAATTGATCTTATCGCCAAATAGCAAAATCAAAGCAACTAGCAACGGAAGCAATACTGTAAGTGCCAGTTCTGCGTGTTTATCAATCCCAAACGTTGCAAAAAATCCAGGATGAATCATTCTCCAGACCAGGAATACAGCAGCAAGGAGAATCATTGCAATGCCTCCTATCGTTCTCGGGATCTCCCACTGATTCAAGAACAATGGAACTGTATCGCGCGACTCGTCCTGATAGTGCGATAGCCACTTTTCATGATCGCGCTGTCGTGCAATCACATCCATGTCATCTGCGTCAAGACTCAGGGCCTCCAGAACATTTTTCCCAAGGACCATTCGCGCATCTGCAATTAGATACTCGAGAAATCCAAATGCAACAATCAGAATGGGAGCAATCCAATAATTAGCAATTCCTCCTTTGAATAAAGCCAGATCAAAACCGCCGTGGAACAAAACTGGAATGGACAATGCCCAGAAGGCCAGAAACAAGCGCCTGCCACTAAAATAGTTCAGTCCTCGCCTTGTTTTCCCATCGCCACAAAGATACCGATAGGACAGGAAATAGGCCATGATTCCGGCGCAGAAGACATGCATTGGAACTGAGCTGACGCAGCGAAGCAAAATTACGTATCCGGGGTAACTGGCACTGTAGTGCAGATTCTCTGCGAACGCAAATCCCAGACCAACCAGTATTCCATCAAACACACCTTCCATGAGAGTAAAACTTTCCGAACTTCGACGGATCCTGATGTACAGAATCAGGAATCGAATGGACTCTTCTACAAGCCCTGCATGAATGAATGCGCGAACATGATTGGATTCAGTCGAGGGAAGTTGTTGCTGGATAAGGATTGCAAAAACGCTGGAGAGTATCCCAAAGAAAAAAGCTTTAGATTGCCAGAAGAGGGAGCGCTCAAAAACGAAATTACGAGAATAGAGAATGAAAAATAGAACGACCGGGACAATGGAAATGGATGTCTTTAGAAAATATGCCAAGGGAAAAGTAGCAGCCCGTTTCCGGGCTGCTGTGTCGATTCAAATTCAGACGTTAGCTGATTGCTTGCGTCTGATCAAAACTACTGCCAGAAGTCCTGCAGCACCCACAAGCGCTGTAACAAGGAGCATTGTGTAGCCCGCATATCCTTTTCCAATGTAACCTGCAAGACCTGGAGCATTGAATACAAGGCTGCTATTCGCAGTTAGATACCAGTCCTTGTTGGTTTCTCCGTTTGAGAGGTACCATGGACGGAATCCAGCGTATGCATTCTCGATGTTCTTGCTTTCAAGTGGCCATTCCCACGTTCCTGGAACCTGGAGTGCCCATGGAAAACCGTGTGAATCCATGTATACATCAGACCCATCGGCGTTGGTGTACTTGCGCGGAAAGTGAATTTCTTTGCTTGTGTTGTTGACATAAGCGTAGAGGTCGTATGGTGCAGCACCAACCTGCGCACGGGTTGCCGGTGTATCCAGCGTGATTTCAATATCAGCGCGCTTGCCTGAAACAAATGTCTGGCTGGAGGACGTGTTCGATTGAGCAATCGTTCCACTCGATGTGCCCAGAATTTGCATGCTGTTTCCATTTGCAAATGTAGTGGTGGCGTCTGATTCAAGTGTACCGTCTGCTTTGTACAGCTTATTGTGGAAACTCAAACCGGTAACACCTGGAAGTTTCAGCCTCAGCATATGTGTATAGCCTGCTCCGCGTGCAACGTGCGTGTAGGAGCCACGTATGCGGACGATCTTACCTGCTGCGTTGAGGTCTTCTTCATTTGTAACCTTAATTACATAATCGTTGAAGTCAGCATCGCCTGCAGATGGATAAAGATCCTCGTAAGCGATAATTGATTGCCCGATTGCAACTTTCGTCGCACGCGATGGATCATCCGGATAATCATCACGATCGTTTGGAATTCCGTCACCGTCAGTATCGCCAGTTGTTGGAATTGTTACATCGCCATCATAGGCAACATCGCGATCGATTCCGATCAGATGATCTGTGCTAACGGGCTGCGTAACAACGTCTCCACCTGCATCAATCACAACGTTCACGGTTGGAACAGTTGTATCGACTGTGATGGTTCCGCTCACATTCCCGGATTCATCCGTTACTGCCTGGAACAGTGTTTCAGGTGGTTCGGTTGCCGGGTTTTGAACCGATACAACTGCACCCTCAACCGGTCCCTGGGAGTCTGTTACAGTAACTGCCACAGGAATCGTGGTGGTTGTCTGGAACGAAAAGTCTGTAGTTCCGGTTTGATCATTTGTGGTAGTAGTAGCTTCGCCGCCTGAACTAGTAGTTTCAGTGGTAGCTGATCCCGCTGTTTCGCTGCCGCCAGCAAGGAACATCCACCAGGCCGCTTTTTTCTTGCCGCCGCCACAGCTGATCAGTGTCAGTTGCGCGATGGAAAGTATAGTAATAAGAAAGATCCGTTTCATGGTCTCCCCCTTTGTTAGTCTTAGAACAAAACATATGACGAACGTAATGAACGCCATCAATCGTTTTTTCGGCTGAATGGGATTTAACTTAAAAAAATCGCGGAAAATACGTGAAAATGCCTGGTTTCACCGAGTTTTGTGCCTATCTGGCTACGTAGAATCTCGAACAAGGACGCGGGGAAGCTGCGATTGAATGGCAGTTGTTACCTGGTAGTTGATCGTGTCTGAGAGACCTGCCAGATCATCAGCGCTGACAGTTTCAGATCCGGAGGTTCCGATTAGTACAGCCTCTGTTTGGACTGTGGCCCCTGGAATATGCGTTATGTCCACCATGATCATATTCATGCAAACGCGGCCAAGCAGTGGCGCACGACAGCCCAGGACGAGTACATGGGATTTATTCGACAGTCGCCTATCGTATCCTTCAAAGTAACCGACAGGAAGAACGGCCACGCGCGTATCCTGAACGGGTCTGTGCGTGCAACCGTATCCGATTGGAGTTCCAGCGCTCACAGAATTAATATGAACAATCCTGGTTTTCCAGGTGAGTGCTGGAACTAAATCGAAATCTGCCGGTAAATCGGCACCGGGCATGCTCCGCGCAGATATGCGCGTTTCTCGGGAAGGCCACATTCCATAGAGGGAAATCCCGACGCGCACAATATCCATACGAGCAGACGGAAGAATCAATGCAGCCCCGCTTGCCGCAGAATGAAACAGAAGGGGCCGGTTTCCCGCAGCTTTAAGTGCCTTTGCTTTTGCAATTGCAAAGTAATCCAATTGTTTTTGAGCGTACTGCTGGTCTGTCACATCTTCCACGTTTGCAAAATGAGTCATTAATCCCGCCCAGGGGAGCTCCGGATGCAATGCGAGATATTCCAGAACAGCGTCAAAAGTTGCGCCGTGAAATCCAAGGCGTGACATTCCAGTGTCAACTTTAAGATGGAATTTAGTACCCGGGGCCCGGGCTTGTAGGGATTCGATTGCATCTATACTGGAGAGTACCAGCTCAGGCCTGTGCTTCATTTCTCTTAAGTGCAAGTACGACTCAACGTCATTTGCGCCCATTACGAGTAGCGGGGTCTCTGCATCTATCTGCCTGACGCGCACTGCCTCTTCTATGGAGTTCACTCCAAACCAATCAGCGAAACCTCGTAGTGCTCCGACTGTTTGCTCGATCCCATGACCGTATGCGTTTGATTTAACTACAGCCATGACGGGGCCACCAGTGGCCCGCTGGAAGGACTGAAGGTTTTCTTTAAGCGCGGATGCGCTGATTTCGAGCCAGGTTTGCACTTTCTTGCTTGTTTACAGAGCCTTCCAGAATATTCTTGTCATAAATTCAGGCGAACATACCAAGCAAATGAAAAAGCAAAAGACTTCCAACTCGATTCGCGTTAAAATCGCGGAAAAACGCCAAAAACGCGCACTTCGCAGCAAAGCGAAAAAGCAGCATCGTCTGAGCACCGGCTACAAAGAACTAGAAGAAAAATCTGACTCCTGATTTCTAAATTTCTATTCCATATTTCAGCCGATGGAATAAAGTAGAGGCGATTATCGTCTCCTGTACAGCCTATGAACATTTTGAGCCGTGCGCCACGAAGACTACTGATTTTCCCGCTGGACTTAGCGCTTGCGGGGATTTCCCTCTATATAGCAGCAGTCCTGCGTTTTGACTCAATTTTTCCTGCAGAATGGGCTACCTATCATGGCATAAAGCCGTCGTTTACAATCCTCGCCCTCGTAATTGGAACAAGGGGCATCGTTTTTCTTTCGATGGGGCTGTACCGCAGTCTGTGGGCCTATGCAAGCGTTCCGGATCTGGTATTAATTCTAAAAACAACGGTTGTATCTGCACTGTGCGTGCTTGCAGTTTTAATTTTTCACAATCGCCTGGAAGGAATCCCGCGAAGCGTCCTGGTACTGGATTCAGTTCTACTCTTTTTACTCTTATCCTTTCGCAGCTTTAGTTGGAGACTGTTCCGCGATATGTACTTTGCCCGTCGCGCGCGCGGCGGGAGACGGACTCTACTGATCGGCGCAGGCGTTACTGCAAATCGTCTGGTCACTGAACTCAGACCAAACGCTGCCTTGAACCTCCTTCCAATTGGATACCTGGACGATGATGCAGCAAAACAGGGAGCACATCTGCAAGGGTTGCCTGTACTTGGCAAAGTTGAAGAACTCGATCGCACTCTAACAAATGAACGCGTGGAAGAAGTAATTATCGCAGCCAAACTGGCCGGGTCTGCTATTAGACAGATTCATCGGACCTGCGAGATTCGTGGCATTCCTTGCAAAACTGTCCCTCCTCTGACTGCAATGCTTTCCCGGCCTGATATCGGCAAATCATTGCGTAAGCTCAGCCTCGAAGATTTACTTGGCCGCGATGTAGTACGCCTTGAGACTGCTGGAATTAGAAAAGCAATTGAACACAAATCCATTCTGGTTACTGGGGCTGGTGGTTCAATTGGAAGTGAAGTGTGCAGACAACTGCTTGATTACGATCCAAAACAGATCATTCTATTTGAAAGAGCTGAAACGCCGCTTTATGAAATCGACTACGAACTAAAAAAGCTTACCCTTGAACGCAGGCTTGACGTTCAAATTTCTTCGGTAATTGGAGATATCCGTTATCCGGAAATGCTCAGCGCTGTATTCCGTGAGAATGAAGTTCACACAGTGTTCCATTGCGCGGCATACAAACATGTTCCCATGATGGAACTGCATCCTGATGAAGCAGTAAAGAACAATGTAATTGGAACTATCAATGTAGCAGACGCTGCGCGCGATGCTGGCGTAGAAAGATTCGTAATGATTTCAACTGACAAAGCAGTAAATCCGGCTAACGTCATGGGAGCTACAAAACGCATCGCTGAAATATATATCCAGAACCTTGCCCGGGCAACAGATACGCGGTTTATCACGGTGCGTTTTGGGAATGTGCTTGGATCAAATGGATCTGTAATCCCCCTCTTTCAGAAACAAATCGAAGCAGGCGGTCCGGTTACTGTAACACATCCTGACATCATTCGCTATTTCATGACAATCAAAGAAGCTGCGGGACTTGTAATCCAGGCCGGTGTTATGGGCCAGGGCGGAGAGATATTCTTGCTCGATATGGGTGAGCCGGTTAAGATCAAAGATCTAGCAGAGGATATGATCCGCTTCTCAGGCCTTGTTCCGCATCAAGATATTCAAATTCACTACGTGGGCCTTAGACCCGGTGAGAAACTCTACGAAGAACTCCTCCTTGCAGAAGAAGGGATAGAACCTACGCGTCACGAGAAGATACATATTGCGAATTCTCGAATAATGCATTTACCTACTCTCCTGGCAAAGATTAAGGAGTTGGAAGCTGCGGCTAATCGTGGTGTACGCCACGACATTGATCATGTAATGTCTTCATTGGTCCCTGAATACAGGCCAGTATCACCCATGGCGCTTCCACCTGAAAAGGATCATGTTCGCGAATCGATTGTTGAAAGACAATCCAACTTCAACTCAGGTCAGTAAATGATCACGTCAGGGATGGCGCGCCATTCTCTGACTAGAATCAAGAAACAGAACACAAGCGAATACGCAGAAAGAATCCAGGACCATCGATTGGACCAAAAACTGCAAATGATTGCGCCAACTGTCACAGGAATAAACAGACGCGCAATATTAGCAAAATTGTCCCAGTATTCTGTGCTTGCAAGAAGCGGCGGAACGGTGCCTGCAAGTAAAAGGAGAATGCCAGTTTTTCTGTCCGGACCTGGACCGCTTACCCATGCAAGAATTGCAATCAGTAGAATGTATGGGAAAAGCAAGCTGCGCCCTGAAAGCATGGTATCCGGTTGCGCAATGTAACTCAGAAAGCCGCTCGCTATTCCCCTTTCTGCAGCCGCTAACGGAGAAAATCCAATATACCACCACCAGAGAAATAGCGGAAGCATGGATGCGATTGCGAAGAAACTGCGAACGTTCCGAAGATTGACCAGAATGTAAGCGATCGAGAAAGCAAGCATTGTTTCTTTAGTAAGGCATGCAATTGCAACCAGGACCCATCCTATTGCAACGCGTCTTTTGTCTGATTGAGAATCGAGTATGCGCACCAGACCCATCACAACCAGGCTCAACGCAAGACCGTCAGCAAGAAACAGGCTGGCGCTTAGGATTGAGAACGGATTGAGAGCAAACACCCAACCAGCACGGGGGTAGCTTCGCAGACTCCAGATTGCGCACAGATGAGCGAATAACGGTATAATTGCAAGAGACCAGACCAGTGCGTTTGGACTGTATAAAACGGCTGCACCACACAACACGGGATACGCGATCCTGGCCCATCTGAAGACTTCTGAATCCAGAGAAATCTCGGTCCCAAGGAATATCCGATTTGCAATGTAGTAATAGAACTGCCCATCGTATCCGCCACTGCGATACACCGGCGCATGTTCCGGCAAAATGGAACGATTGGCCTCAGCGTAGCATGGACCGCCAGTCAGGCAACCAAAACGTATCCCCCCACTGAGATTGCCGCTTTTGATTGCAGGGATTGAAAGGGCCAGAGCATGAAGAACGGCTGCAAGCAGAATAGCCCGACGCGTTTGCGACATCAGGAAATGATTCCTTTCTTAACGGTGAGTCTATTCTTGCAATGCGGACACCTGTATTCACCATCGCCGCGAAAACGCACAGGACTGGCACAGAATCCGCATGCGGCTACAAACTCCGAAGCGTCCATTCTTCCAACAATTGCTGATTGATCGTTTATGGCAACGCCGCAGAGACTCAATTGAAGAGCCAGGGGTTCTGGAAGATTAAAAAGTATCACTGGTCTTTCCATGGCAAGCAGGCGATCGATGAGCATTCGAACACCTTCGTGATAAACGGGGAGCCAGGCTGCACAATCAATGGCCTGGCCAGAAAACCTGCTGCACAATTTTGTCACGGATTCAACATCAAGTGCTCCTGCCGGTCGTTCAATTTCGCTTACGTTTTCTGACATATCGCGCCCTCGCTTTATGATTTGCATTTTCCGCAACTTGCAGCATCCTGGACCCATGGCTGCCGTTTCTGGAACCCGCATCACACTCAGCTGGATTCAGGAGACTTTCTGGTTTATCTTTCTAATTGTGCAATTACCATTTCTCTTTTTGTCTAAATGGGTAGCCGGAGGCCAACGACGCGAGCGAATCCTGATTCTCACAGATCACGCCTGCAGCCCCCTGTTTTACTTTGGACTTCGCACGGCACTCAGGCGACGAGGTTTCCCTGTCACTGTACTTGGAATTGGTCAGTTTTCCTCTCTTACGTCCCAGGCACGAAACCTGGCGCGTTTGCTTGAGGAACTGGATATTCAGAAAGGAATCTTCATCGCCCACGGCAAGAGTGGCCTGGCAGCACTGGCCCTTCCTGATTCAGCTCGTCGACGTGTTCAACATTTGATTACGCTGGGTACTGCCTTCCACGGTTCGCGTGTTTTTCTGCCCCTGGCAATGGTTCCAGCATTCGGCGATATGGCTGTTGGCAGCGATTTTCTATTGCATCATCGCATGAATACCCTGCTTTTTCCGCAATTCTCGCCGTTTTGCGCCTACCAGGACCAATTGATCTATCCTGGGACCCTCGGTCATTTTGGCCAGGGACGAGATCTGATTCTGGATCGATCCGGACATTGGAATTTGGTCCTGGACGCTGAGAACATCGACACAATTGTTCAGCACGTCCTTCAATCGCATCCTGAGCCGGTACAGACACCAATGATTCCAACAGAGGCAAAGACGCAGGCTCCAGCGAAGAAAAAGGTTGAGCCAACAAAACGATCAGTCAAAGCCAGAGCAAAGTCAAAACCTAAAAAGCGACGTTAAACGGAATGTCAAGCCTGCAGCGCGATGTGGACCGTTACGTAACCGAAGCGGGCGGCTACTTTGGCGAACTGACGAACCTTGCTAGACTTCTTGAAGAGGCAGGAGAGATTGCTGCAATCTATGCCCGAACGCGCGGAGAACTGAAACCAAAAGCAACTGACGATGTTTCGGCAGCAGCCCTTGAATCTGAGATGGGAGATTTGCTTTTTGTGCTCTGTTGCCTGGCGAATCAGGCAGGGATCGACCTTGATCGGGCACTCCTTGGATCGATCGCAAAATTTCGTCACCGGGACAAAGGTCGCCATTCGCACTTGCAGGAAGGCAGCGAAGCTTAAAAAGTGCCCCCATGCGGTGGTTTGCTATTATCTCATTGTCCGTTTTATTTTCCTGCGCAGGAGCCAGCGCTGGCATTGCAGTTTCAAATGTTCCCCTTGAAGGAAAGACCTACACCGTCCTTGGACCTGGTGAAATTACTAAAAGTTGGTGGGGATTAGATCTGGGTATTATTGGTTTCCCGTTAGGCGAACCACCTATTTCTGAAGCTCTAGACGACGTCATGAAACAGAAGGAAGGCGATGCTCTTGTAAATTTGCGCTTTTCAACGGATCGAACAATCATATTCTTTCTTACGCGTCATCGTTTCCATCTGAAAGCGGACGTTATTCGTATTGAGAAAAAATGAAACGCCACTATGCCTTACTGGCCACTTGCTGCTTGTCTGCCGCTTCCTGTATTCCGGGCGGCGTAATTGATAAAGGCGGGCATTCAGATCATGCAGGAATAATTCCGCAGGCCACGCGCACGCACGGGGCGCCTTACAAACTGGTCTGCTATGACGCAACAGAAGCAAAGCGCCGTGAGAATTTGCCGGAAGATGGCGAAAAACCGGCAGGTCCTCCAGTTAGATACGAAAATCCCACAGACTACCGCGGCGGCTGTGAAGAGGAAGGAGAGAGTTCCATTTTCTTTCTTTTCAATATGTTCCCGGTTACAGCGCAACTGGATCCTGAATATGCAATTGCTATGGCTGTCCAGAGATTGGAAGGCGATACAATGATCGGAATTCGATCGTGGCATGAGACTCATTACTATTCTATCCTTGGGCGTGTTTCAGTCTTTAAAGTGAAAGGTCGCGTGATTAAGTTCCTTTCGCAAGAAGATCAAGATCAGAGCAAACTCCCAAAAAACGAGAAGGAGATGAAAACTCCTGCGAAACCTGGCAAACCGTGAACTCAATTAAGTTGCGCCTGATTGGAATCTTGCTCGCATGCCTCTTCATGGCATGCGTCACAGAAAACGATGACGTGAACTCTGGCGATGCTACAAGCGAGATTTACGCGGCCATACAGTTCAAGGCCAGGCAATGCGGAAATTCACCAGGGTATCCTTTGCTTCCTCCGCCGCATCCAACTGCATACGGAACGCGCCTGTGTTCGCTTTCAATCATCCGTGCAGATTGCCCGTTTCGTGATTATCCAACCTTCTGCGTTGAAATGTATGGAATAGACATTCCAGGGATTGGGCCGTGAACATGAAAGCCCGGCTCAAACTCATAGTCCTTCTGGCCTTGTTGGCGCCGGCAACGTTAAGCGCTCTTGATGTGCGCATTGTGGTGAAAGATGGTAGGACCGGCCAGGGTGTTGCAGATGCTCAGATCATTGTGCTTGAAACAAAGGAAAAGTATTTTGCAGACGAAAAGGGTGAAGCCACAATCAAGATCCCTGCGGCTGGCTTTTTCACAATCCGCGCGATTTCACCGTCAGGCGAAATTGTCCAGCCAAGGATTCAAATTACAGGACCAAACCAACAGCTAACCATCATCCTTGGGGAAATCAAAGAAGCACCTCCTAAACTCGACCCTACCCCACAGAAAGTTGGAGAAGAAGGCGTTAACGTTACCGGGAAACGAGATCGTCAGAAGATTTCTCGCTACCAGGTGCGCCTGGATGAAATCAAACGTTTACCCGGACAATTTGGTGAAGCCCTGCGTGGTCTTGAGACCCTACCAGGAGTAAACGCTCCACCGTTTGGAAACGGCGAAATAGTAGTCCGCGGTGCAAACGAAAATGCAAACACATACCTCGTCGATAACCTGCCAATTGGTTATGCGTTTCATTTCGCCGGATTAAACAGCGTACTTCACAATGACATTATCAAATCGATCGATCTGTACACTGGCGCGTATCCAGTAACCTACGGGAATGCAACGGGTGGTGTTATCGCCATAGATACGATCGATGAGGTTCCGAAATTTGGTGGAAATGCAACGTTCTCCCTCTGGTCCGCCCAGGCATTGTTCAAAGCACCCTTTGCAGACGGCGCAGGTTACTGGATTGGTTCTGGGCGCGCGTCGTACCTGGATCGCACGCTCAAGCCTTACATACCCGAAGGGGCTCGCTTTATCCCGCGTTACTGGGATGGGCAATTCAAAGCAATGTATCGCATCAATCCAGAGCATCAGCTCTACTTCTATACTCTGGGTGCAAAGGACACATTCGTAGCAAAAATTGACAATCGACCCACCTGGGACCCAACATCGGAATTCGATCCCAGGTTTGTGGGTGCAAGTATTGCCTTTGATCGCGCATTCCATACGGAAGCGATTCGCCATGTCTGGTCCCCTGGAACTCGCGTGAGCAATGAACTTACGGTACTCTACCACAATAACATTCGATACATCGACGGAACGCTCGGCGCAATTCGGGCCAAACAGAAGCAAGAAGACGGTTACGCTGCCCTCAAAGACGATTTCAACTGGGAAGCCATGAAAGATCATGTCTTCTTTGATGCGGGTTTTGAGGCCAGACAGTTCAGATACAAGAGCACCGGGCAAACCACAGTTGCAGTAAATCCAAACAATCCCAGCCCGGATCCTTACAAGACTGAAAACCCGGATTTTGTAAACGTTCCAGTTCAGGACATGCAGAAGACATCGTATAACAGCGGTTATTTGATGACGACCCTGAAGGCGTATGGCGTAGAACTAAAACCAGGCCTCCGGGCTGATTACTTTGGCCTCACAAAGCAGACTGTTGTTGATCCGCGGGGAACTCTTTCCTACACTTTCCCATGGAAAACAACCACTTTGCTCAGTGGAGCTGGTGTATATCACCGGGTTCCCGATGCTGGAACATACTCAAAGACCTCCGGAAATCCTGACCTCTACCTTGAGCGCGCTGAGCATTACGGTGGTGGAATTGAACAGATCATCGATACCTGGACTTTAAAGGCTGAAGTCTACAGACACTACTTCACAGACATAGTGGTTTCAGATCCATATATTACAACGCCAGTCAAGGCGAACCCTGATCCATTTGGAAAGTATTCTCAGCCAATTCTACTGAATGCACCGCAATTCTATTCAAACGATGGAAATGGATTTTCTGAAGGTTTCGAAATCTATATTAAGAAGAGTAAGCCGGAAGGAAAAAACGGATTCTACGGCTGGATTTCCTATACCTGGTCGCGCACTCTGCGTAACAATCATCAGCACGTTATCTACGATGACGAAAGAAGACAGATTTTCAGCGCGGATGAAGCACGCGTAATCCGCCAGTACGATAACACTAAGGATCATTTTGCTGATTTTGACCGGACTCATATTGTTAACGTTGTGCTCGGATGGAAAATCTCCCGCGAATGGCAAGTGGGTGCCCGCTGGAAATACATGACATCGCAGCCTTATACTCCAATCGTTGGCGATGATGGCGGGCGACAGATCCAGAATGGCCGTTACGTGTTCAATCCGCTCTATAGCCCGCTGACTAACTCTGGCAGACTCAATCCGTATCATCGCCTCGATATCAGGGTGGATCGATTCCAGAACTATCCATGGGGATACGGAAACGTATTCGTAGAAGTTCTAAACGTATACCTGCGTGATAATCCTGTAAACCTGGACTGGAACGCCGCTCGCCCTGCATCACGGACCAATCCTACTATTCAAAATGATTTTGGGACACTTGAATCTTCAACTGATGGCAAGAAGACTAAGTTCCCTCTCTTTAATTTTGGAATTGAGGTGCAGTTCTAATGAAGAGGCTTGCTCTACCCTTGATCGTTCTCCTGGGCGTAAGCAGTTGCGATTCAGTGGATCACAAGAAGGACAGGGATGCGGAACAGCAGAGGCTAATCTACGTTGCGTCCCTATTGACTAGAGACTCAACCGATCACTGCGCCCAGGCGGAAACAGCAGCGCTTGCGTGTTCCGGAGCGGCAGGACTCAGCGCGACGTATGTGAGTACGCTCCAAGCGGGTTACGGAATTACTAACGCGACGCAGACGGCCACAGCCATCTGTTCGCAGTTGCCGTCGTCTGTCCTTTTTACCGGTTCCACAGAAAACGCAAGGAACTGCCACTTTGATTGCAACAAAGCTTATTTCGAGCGCCTCCAAAATGAAGGTCGCTGCACGGCAGCGTTATTCCCGGCTGCATTGACCGCTTATACAGGATGCCTTCCGCTCATATGGGTGAATTCGTGCAGCAGCAAGGACTCTGCACTCAATAGTTGTTTGGTCAGTTGTTTTAAAACTGGAACTGTAGTTCCCTGAGGGCCCTCAGCTTCAACTGCCCCGACCAGGGCCATGTGAAAAAAAGTCCGCCCAACCCTGAAACCACGCGAGCACACCGTCAAGCTCCCGGGCGAGATCCCCGACGCTGACTCTTCGCACTTCAACGTGTCCCGCATCGGCCACCAGTTCAAGCTCAAGCGACTCACCATCAGGATCGATGTGCACATCGATCCAATCGTCGCGTCCATTGATGAGTTTCGTCGAGAGGTGGAACGCACCGCTGGAATTGGTGTACGTAATTTTGCGAGTTGGCTCCCATGCGAACGCGGCGCCATGGGTTCGAGCCCAGGCATCAAGAATAGCGCGGGCAGGCTCTCCAGTCAGGTCTTCTGATGCCACGGCCTTCTTTCCGTTACGGATTAACGCCAGCGTGATCCGGAATCGGTCACCTGGCCTCTAGCCGCCCCTACCCGGCTCAATTTACCGCAAGCCAAAGGCTCGAGTCTGAATCAATCCCACTTAATATTTTCAAGTGCACGCTGAGCTTCACGCTTTGTTGCAGTTGGAAACCGTGATTGAATTACACGCATCAAAGGAACAAACCCGCGACGGTCGCGTAAGCTTCCAAGCGAACGAATCACAGCAGTAGCAACTGTTACGTTATCTGCCTGCGGCCCTTTCTCAAGTTCCGCATTGAGGGCAGCTACTAGCTCTGTTGTAGCGCTGGTTGCATCCTTATAAAAACGAGCGAGAGAGCGCGCGCAAGAAAGGCGCACTTCTTCATTTGCATCCTCTTTGAGGACCTTCCCCATTGGGCCTACGAGTTTTTCACTTTCACCCAGATCAGAAAAACGCCCCAGAGCCTGGCAGGCGCTGTCACGAATCAAATGATGCTCGCTGTTCTGCGTTTGCGGCGCCAGGGCACCCAGAATGGGATTGTAAAGACTTGAAGGGGCTATGTCTTTGCGATTTACAAGTTCACGGGCCAGTTCGCCCAGACGCGATACTGCGCACGATTTATCTTCAATGCGGACGCGCGGGTCTGAGATCTGCTTTGCAATTTCATCGACACCCGTTATTGGAATGCGATTGAAAACGTAGCACGTGGATTCCTGCGCAAACGCAGGGGAAACCAGACAGAATATTAGAGCAAATCCAGGTATGATTCGATTCATTTGACCCTCTTCTCAACAACCTCGTTCAACAACTCGGCCAGATCCTGGAACTGATCCGATTTGCGGATGCGAATGGTCCTGGGAGGTGCGCCTTCCGACAAATCCTTCAACGTCATTTTGATGCTGTGGATTGGGCCGGCCATGCTGTGCGAATAGAATAGACTGAATACAACTATGATAACCAGGTTCAGTACGCTGATAAACAGGATTGGCTTCCAGAACAGGTCAAACGCATTGTATGTCTTTCCTGGTACCGGAACTTCTGTGACGCTTCCATCTGCCTGGGTGACTTTCTGGATGTCCATGCTGAAGAGAATTCCATCACCCGGGAGCAAGTCGTAGGGATTTTCGCGCAGCAGCCAGAGAACTGCCAGCGTGGAAACCGTAACAAGCAACACCACCAGTGCGAATCTAACCATGAACTGGTTCTGAAACGGCTTATCGATGTAATACTTCCAGCGTTTACTCTGGCTTTTTTTTTCGTCTTCCACGTGTTTTCCCCCCGCCCTGGATTTCGGTTTGCTTCTCAGGCATTGTCAACCAATTTTCCGGACAGACTAATTCATCATCGGCTTTCAATAGTACAGACTGTAGACCTTGTCAGCTCCAGCCGGTAAAGGTGAAGCCCAGGTTTGCTTTCCAGCCGCATCAATGATGCGAATTTCGCGGCCATCGGCAAGGACGAGTCTACCATCGCCAAGAAGTCTGGCACTTACAATAGCAGTTCCGCTGCGTTCAGCCTTGCGATTTCCGTCTGTATTAAAGACAAAAATACGATTGGCTGAATACGTTAAGAATCCATTTTCTGCGACTGCAATCTGAGTCATGCCAGCGGGCATTGGAATACTTTTTTGTTTCTTCAACTGTCCGTCGAGTATTACAAGTTCACCCGGAAGCATTACCAGGGTAAGTCCACCGAATGAAACAATGTCGAGAGCATCTGCCCCTTTGAGACTGGCAGACTGCGCCGGCGCAAGTTTGTCGGAAAGAATATCTATCGAAATATTCGCTCCAGCCCTGACTGTGCGATACACCGTACCCCCGGAGACGAAGTAGCGTGCTTTCGCATCACCATTTGCAAATGCGATTCGCTCAGAAAGCGATTGAAGAGCGATTGTATTCTTAGGGTTTACAATTAGCAGACGTTCTTGACCGGCAAGCAGACGCGCACCTGCATCACATGGAATCACATTAAGATCCGCACCGTTGTCAGGATCGAGGACGTGAATCTCATCTTGAGTAACTGCAAGCGGAACGCTTCCTGACGCAAGTGAGGTTACAGGTTTAGTAAAGAACCTTCTCCAGATTACTTTACGGGTTCCAGTATCAAATGCCTGGAGACTTTTGTTTTCAGCTACGAGCACAAGATTCTGATAGAAAGCAGGATTCAGAATCTTACCTGCAGCTCCGGCGTATGGAACGATTACAGGCACGCTATTGCCTTCAAGCTTTGCCAGATGTTCACGGCTTTCTTTAGCACGCGGCGAGTTAGGATACTTCATAAGGATTGCCTTATGAAGATCGCGAATTTTTGCAGCAAGCTCCGGGCTGCGATTCTGTTCGTATTTCTTTTCCAGAATTCTTGCGTGCGCTGCGATATCTTCTGGATCCTCTCGATCCTTGCGTGCTTCCAGAATTTCTTTCTCAGCCTTATCTAGATCGTTCTTATTGTAATAAATGAAGGATAGATGATAATGCGGTTCTGCATAACCAGGATATTTTTCGCTCAGATCTCTAAAGATTTTCTCCGCCTGATCCATCATGTTGTCGTTGAAATGCATCATGCCCAGGTTTAGAGTTGCAAGCTCTGATTTCTGGTTCATAGCATCTTCAAAATCACGACGAGCCAAATCCCGCTCTCCGGCCTGGTATCTTGCAACTCCGCGGGCAATCCGCGATTCTGTAAAATCCGGGCGATAGATCATGGAGCGATTGAAGTACTCGATCGCTGGCGGGAACTTCTTCTTGTTTAGCTCAATGATTCCAAGCTTGTAGAGCGAATAGAATGCATCTTCGTGTTGATCCAGGATTTGTTCAAATCCTTTCTGCGCACGCGCGGTTTCACCCAGATTCAAGTAGTACGTGAAAACAGCTTCGGTAAGCTCCAAGTCTTCGGGACGTTTTTCTGCAGCTTCGTTCAATGTGCGAAGTGCTTCTTCCTTGCGACCAAGCTCCATTTTACACGATGCGATTTTAACGAGTATGAGGGATTTATCCCACCGGGCATAGGTTTGCTCGTAGATTGGCAGTGCGTCAGCAAAATGTCCGCGCGAATAGAGTTCTTCAGCGCGACGCAGACCTGGCAGGAGCGGGCCATGTTTGATATTATCTTCAACAATTGCAAGGGCCTCATCGGCGCCCTGTACTTCTGCAAGAGCTTTCGATTTCTTGAATAGAGTTCGAGCCTGTTCGTAGTTTTCCTTTTTGTTGGCCTCAAGCCCCTGCTTGTAGTAAAGGCCGGCTAAGCGACGTTTCGCCTGCGTATCGTCTGGACGATCTTTGAGCAATTTAACATAAAATGCTTCCGCCTCTGCAGGGTTCTCTTCTTCTTTAAGACGACCGAGCTCCACTGCGCGAGCAGGATTCGCTTTTACGAGCGCATTTACCTTTGCAGACATTGCATCGGCTTCTTTAGTACGGCCAACTGCACGATATACTTTGACAAGGCCAATCATAGCAGTCGTGTTTTCTGTATCTATTACAAGGCTTTTCTTGTATTGAGTCTCTGCATTCTTGAAATCACGTTTCTCAAATTCAGCGCGTGCAATTGAGTTTGTTATTACCGGAAGATCATTTTTTACAGCGAAAGCTTTGTTATACTCAACAATTGCCTTATCAAACTTCCTTGTACGGAAGAGCCTGTCTCCAGCTTCCAGGTTTCTGTAAACGCTTACGAGCTGACGCCCGCGCGCAAGATCCTCGTTGTTTGGTTCCTGGGCTGCGGCAGTCTGGAACTCGCGATCTGCATCGGCAAACCTGGAATCATCCAGATATGCAAACGCAAGATTGATACGTGCAGAAAGCAGTTTTGGTGAAAGAGCGAGCGCGCGGTGAAAGGATTCTATAGCTGGTCTCGCCTGGCCTTCGTCCTTCTGGATGAGACCTAAACGGTTGAAGAGTTCAGCGTTTCCCGGGGCTTTTTTGATTTCAGCTCGAACGAGCTTTTCTGCTTCAACACCCCGACCTTGCTTTTGATATACAGCAGAGAGCAGGAGTAATCCGTCCGTATTGTCCGGAGAAAGCTTCAACAGTTGATTTAGATTGGCTTCTGCTTCTGCGTAGCGATTCAGTGCAAACAAGCTGGATGCCGCAAGATACAGTGGTGCTGTTGAGCCCGGCGTTTCACGCTTGGCTTCTTCGAATTTTGCAAGGGCATCCTGGTAACGTTTTTGTTTGAATAGACCGCTGCCCTCTTCCAGGAGGCGTGAGGTTTTGCCAGCAGCCTGACCGGAGGTTGCATCTTTCAAATTAGGATTAACTTCGTGCGCCTTCTTAAAATATGCATCCGCTTCTTCATAGCGTTTGGTTTCAACGCATACATCACCCAGTTGCAAGTAGAGTTGATCGCGATATTTGAAAGTCGGCACATCCGCTTTCTTAAGTGTTGAGTATGCGTTTGGATAATCCTTCATCAGCTTGTAACCGGTTCCCGCTTTGAAAGCGTAAAGCGGTTCATCCGGATGATCATTCATGAGTTTTACATAACGGATCTGCGCCTGATCGAGCTCACCGCGCGAAGTATAGAGCATGGCCAGCATCAACGCCAGTTGCTCTTCTTTGGGACGAATCTTCTCTGCCTGGAGATAAGAAGGCAGCGCCTTCTCCTGATCTCCGAGCTTCATCAGGTTGTTTCCTTCCAGGAAGAATCCATCGAAGGAGGCCTGAATCCCAAGGGCCTTGCGCGCCGATGCCAGGGACTCTTCGTATTGTTTATCCTGGAATTGGCGATTGGCTTTGTTAATCCACTCCTGGGACTGTCTGTATAACTCTGGATTTGCAACGCTCTCTTCGTGAGCGTTAGAAATCACAGTGGGTGGTGCCGTTCTGCAATAGACGAAGGCTGTAAGTGCAATATATGCCAGGTATTGTGGTTTCATTTCTCGTATACCCCCCGGCCTGTTCTGACCTGGAGCTTTTTAACTGGATTGGACTCTGGCCCAAATAGGAAGAAGCGACCCGTGCCCGACGGTCTAAACGGTCCTTCATAGATCGTCGATCCGTCGAGTTCAACATTGATCAAAGATTTCTCTTTGTTGTATTCAAAAGAAAGAACGCGTTCTGGCCGATCCGTTTTGATTGCCTTGAAGGCCTTCTTTGGGCCGTCCATTTTGATTCCATGTCCTGCCTGGACAACGAAAGCTCCGTCCACTCTTTCTACAAAAACAGAATCTTGATCCGTAACGAATGCAGCTAGACCCTGGTTCTCAGCGATTGGAAATGAGAATTGCGAAATCTGTTCATCAATTACAAACGGCCGCGATCTGAGCCCGCTTACACCCTGCGCCGAAGTTTTCTCTTTCACGGATTGCCAGAGGTCCAGGTCCATGAATCCTTCCGCAAACGCTTCCATGTATTTATAGAAGAGAACGCGGCTACGATCGAGTCCAGAAAGGGATGTCTGTGCTAGAACCTCAAACTTTCCTGATTCACCAGCCTTTGCAAATTCCGACTGTTCTGCGCTCTCGTTTAGAACATAGAGCGGTGTGCTTCCGCGAACTTCACCATCCAGCGAGATCCGAATGTTGGAAGGAGCGCTAAGAAATGCTGTGGTTCCAGATTCAGGATCATCTGGCCAGGAAACGACTACCGCTCGACTCACGCCTGCCATTAACTTGAGAGGAATGTCCTGCGAGCCCTGGCCTTTACGGGTTGCGATGATTCTGTAATTTCCTTCCAGGAGCTTCTTGCCGGAAACTGGCAAAGGCCCAGGATCAAGGTCTACTCCCTCGCCTTTGATGCGAACTACTGTATCCCCGCCTGTTGACTGAATGCTAAGCGTACCCATTACGCTGTCCTGCAACATGGTATGAATTTCATCTGCCCGAAGGTTGTCTGAAACTACACGCAACGATTCTGGAGCGCGCGCAAGCCGCAGACTATCCATTCTAACAATTTCGATTTGATCTGGAGTTGGTCCAGGTTCGGCACGGAACGATACCAGGATTCCTTCATCCGAGTCTCTAAGCTTGAGACGAATTCCAAACTCTTCTCTGGTTTTGCCGGCTTCAAATGAAGCCGTCAATTTGCCATCGAGCGCCTCTGGCTTATTCTTCATGGGATCAGCAAGGGTTTCAAACCGAACGTCTGGAAACTGAATTGCACGACGCAGTCGAAGAAATGCTAACTCTTGTAGGGTACGACTTCTGTCTTCAAGCGGGGTTCCCACGGACAGAAACAAGTTCACTTTCCCGTCTCGTTTGCGTACGCCGGGCTTAGTGTCATCCGCTCGCGCTGATGATTTTGCCGTGACTGCTAAATCAGGGAATTCTGTGCGCGCATTTCCTGGAACCTGGACTTCCTGGACGCTGGAACATGAAACGAGCGCGAGTAATAGGGCGGAGAATAAAGTCTTTTTCATAGGCGGGCGCGAACCCGCATGAAATCAGGCCGCGAATTGTCTCTCCATTCTGGATAACCACTTTGTGAATTCTTTATGGTGGTTTACAAGCCTTTTTACATATTCTCGTCGATCTGACATCAGAAGTGCGCGCGCTTCCTGAATGATCTCCCAGACAGTTTCGCGGTGAAATGTTAAATAACTCAGTAGCGTGCGTTTCATGAGCGCATCGATTCCGGAAAGATCCCACTGCATGACTTCTTCGACCGATCCTTCCATTGCCTGGAAGGCGGCATCCAGGTCCGATTCGTAGACGCTGTTAATCAAACTGACCTTGTCAGTGTGATCTGTTAGCAGATTGAAGAAAATCTCCATTCCCTGCTGGGTATCGGGCTGTTTCGTTGTTTGACTCTGGTTCACGGCTTTTACCATATTTTTTTTGACGCTTGAGGCGGGAATCAAATATTGTTCCCTTTCTGGTCAAAACTGAAGCGCCGGGATGCTGGAACACACTGAATGATTGTAACGCTACTCGGAGTTCGCGGATCTATCCCGACCCCATTAAAGAATGCAGAATACTCTGAAAAGCTCAGGCAGGTTCTGACGCGCGCCGCGGCCCAGGGCGTAACAACCTCGCAAGTAGACCAGTTCATGAACGATCTGCCGCCCGATCTGCGTTATGTAATCGGCGGTGAAACCACAGCATGCACCGTTCAGCTGGAACAAATGCCCCTTCCAATCTTAATCGATTGCGGAACGGCTATTCGTAGTTTAGGCGATGAGCTAATGCAGGGGGCATGCGGACGTGGAGAAGGCGAACTTCATATTTTTCTGACGCATACGCATTGGGATCACATCCAGGGATTGCCGTTTTTTAAACCTGCCTACATCCCGGGAAACAAATTGCACTTCTATTCGCCGCTGGAAGATCTTCAAGACAGGCTGATGTATCAACAGACAGATCGTTTTTTTCCCATGCCATTCATGGCAACAGCCTCTGAAAAACATTTTCATCATCTCACCGGCCCAACAACATTTCCTGATGGAACTCAGGTGGATTTTCATCCACTAAAGCATCCAGGCGGTTGCTTTGCTTACAAATTCACAAAGGCTGGCCATACTTTCATTTTTGCTACAGACGCAGAATTTACTGGAACGGATCTGGAGCATCCAGAAGATTTCAGGCCGTTCTTTGCAAATGCTGACCTAGTCGTAATGGACGCGCAGTACACGCTGGATGAATCGTTTGCAAAATTTGATTGGGGACACACAAGTTATACAATGGCAGTCAACTGTGCTGCACAGTGGAAGGTTAAGAACCTGGTTCTCACACATCATGAGCCAGCCTATAGCGATACCAAAATCTTTGAAAACTTCCTGAGCGCCATTGAACACAGAGACCTTATGAAAATTGAATATCCGAAAGTGCACATGGCACGCGAAGGCCTCGCTTTCCGCATCGGATCGAATGAATCGTGATTTCGCCCTGATTGGCGGCATCATTCTGCTATTCGCCTTTGGCACCCTGCTTCCATTTGCTTACCTTCAGATTGCAACTGAATCAAACCTCACGCAGGCTCTAGCAACTTCAAACAGTCGCGTGTTCGTGACCCTGGTTAAGCGTCAGAGCAGGTTCAACCTGACAGGTGAACGTTTCTTTTTCTCAATTGAGTTTCAGTTGAAGGGAAAGAAGCAGAAAATGCCCGTGGAAGTGAACGCAGACTTCTATCATCTGCAAAAGGAAGGCAAGAACCTCGAGGCCACGCTCTATATGGATCGCGGCCGACCGTATGTTCTATTACCCGGTAGCACGGTAGAATCGACCCATTCCTGGATTTTATTCTGGATGTCTGCAGGCTTTGCTTTTTTAGGCGCGCTGCTTGTTGGAATTTCACGCTTTTTGAAACTGGATTCTAATGAATGATAAATCAGCTACTCCCGAAATCGCCACATTCGAGACCCGCCGTGAGTCAGCATGGCGAAATCCTAAGAAGGAACAATCCAGGGGTGAATCCGCACGGTGAGCCTCCGGTCAGGGAGACCGCGCACCCTGCAGTGAGTTGGATGCGAACGGCCCGAGGCTCAGAACGCTGCGCCGAGGGGCAGGTGTGCGGGCGCCCTGACGGATCGACTTTGGAGTTGCCCCTTGTTTGATTTAGCGATTTCGCCATGTCCGAACGATACATTTATTTTCCATCACTTAAAAGAAACGCACCCGGAAATGCAGCTAGAGTTCGCAGATGTAGAAGAACTAAATCTCCGGGCCCTGGGTGAAAAACGACACGCAGTCAGCAAGCTTTCCTTCTATGCGATCTTGCAGAGCGAGGATTACAGGCTACTCGACGCAGGTGGGGCTATGGGACGTGGCTGTGGCCCTCTGCTGATTTATCGCAAGGGATACAACGGCGGAATTGAGAATCTAAAGCGAGTTATTATTCCCGGACGAACCACTACTGCAGCCCTGCTCCTCGAGTTATTCTTAAACGAAAATCATCCATCGCCCAAATCAGTAGAAAGAATCCCGGTGCGCTACGACAAAATCATTCCGGCACTCTCGACAGAGACCCAGGCTATGGTTCCAGATTCGAAAACTATGCAGGCCGATTCAACGTTTGCCGATGCCGGGCTTATCATTCATGAAGACCGGTTTACATATCAAAATGCGGGGCTTGTCGCGGCGGTTGATCTAGGAGCCTGGTGGGAAAAAACCACGGGTATGCCGATTCCGCTGGGTGGAATCGTCGTAAGAAAGGATATGGGCGAAGAGTTTGCCCGGCGTCTGGAAACTGAAATTCGCCAGAGCGTTCGCGCGGCCTGGGCTAATCCTGCGCTCTCGCGCGAGTTCGTAAAAACCTACTCGCAATCGCTTGAGGATCACGTAATCCAATCACACATAGATCTTTACGTGAACCGTTATACGGAATCGTTCGGAAACGATGGTCATGAAGCACTGGCTATCCTTCGAGATCGAGCGCGCCAGGCCGGTCTACTCAAATAACATCAGGATCGCTGGCGGCCAAAAAGTATCCGCAGATGAACGCAGATGAACGCAGATGAACGCAGATGAACGCAGATAGACGCAGATAGTATGCAAATTCCTTCCCAAAGATCCGAGTCTATCGGTATCATGGCATAAGCCTTCTTAAAAATTCGCGTTGCCCTGCACCCTTCCGGATCGATTTCTTGTTCTATGCTTTCTGTTCACAATCCAGCCAACGGTCAATTGATTCAAAACCTCGAAGAAGATACTGCAACAACCATTGCAGCGAAATTCGGTCGGGCAAAACACGAACAAAAGAAATGGTCTGCCGTTCCGTTTAGCAAACGAGCGCAAGCCATTGCCAAATTCCGCGATCTTCTAGTAGAGCGATTGGAAGAGCTCGCACAAACTATGAGTCAAGAGACCGGCAAGCCTATCACGCAGGCCAGAAATGAAATCCGCGCCACCCCAGGTCGAATTGATTTTTTCCTGGAGCATGCGGAATCGGCAATGCGCGAAGAGCTTGCAGCGGAAAGCGAAGCTACGGGTGGAACCAGGGAAGTGATTTCATTCGAACCGCTGGGCGTGATTGCAAATATCTCAGCCTGGAATTATCCGTACTTTGTGGGTTCAAACGTATTCGTGCCTGCACTGCTTACAGGAAACACGGTCTTATATAAGCCATCAGAAATGGCGACATTGACCGGACTCAAAATCGACTCGCTATTGCATGAAGCAGGCATTCCGGCCGATGCATTTATCACAATCGTTGGCGGTGGTGCTGCCGGAAGTGCGTTACTCGAACAGAACATCCAGGGAGTATTCTTTACAGGATCCTACTCCACCGGTCAAAAGATTGCGCAGGCCGCGGCAAGTAAAATGATTCGTGTGCAACTTGAGCTGGGCGGGAAAGATCCTGCCTATGTCTGCGAGGATGTGAACGTTGCGAATGCGGCCGAATCCCTTGCAGAAGGCGCGTTCTACAATGCTGGCCAGAGCTGCTGTGCTATTGAACGCATCTATGTTCATGAAAAAATATACGATGCCTTCCTGGATAAATTCTTGAGCACGGCTAAGGGGTACGAAGTTGGCGATCCTACGAAGGATTCTACTTTTGTGGGACCACTCACCCGATCACAGCAAATCGAGATCCTTGAGGCTCAAGTCCAGGAAGCCAGTTCAAAGGGTGCTCGCGTTCTGCTTGGAGGAAAGCGCCTAACGTCGGCCGGAAATTATTTTGAACCTACCGTAGTTGCTGATGCAGATCAGAATCTGCGAATCATGCGCGAAGAGAGCTTTGGCCCGGTAATTGGAATTCAGAAAGTGAAGAGCGATGCAGAAGCAATTGAACGGATGAACGACACGGAGTATGGCCTTACGGCCGGCGTATACAGTCAGAATGAATCCCGTGCGCGCGAAATTCTTGCCCAGATGGACTCAGGTAGCGTCTATTGGAATTGCTGCGATCGCGTAAGCCCACGTCTACCCTGGACTGGTCGCAGGCATTCAGGGATTGGATCAACGTTATCCGTCATTGGGATTCGTGCGTTTCTCCAACCCAAGGCCTGGCACTTACGCGCGCCCAAATAAGCTCTGGCGGTCGGGTGTAGTCTGGTCCCGGACCACACCACGCGCCTTGCCCTCGGCGCGCCCATCGGGCGCAGGGGAACCCATTCTACCATAGCACGCAAGTGTGACATGTTCCGCTTGACTTCTGCAAATAATCTGGAAGCCCGGTCACACCGCCGACACCTGGCCTCCATTTTCTTGAATCCTTTGCCCGCCTCCAAAAAGAGGAAACCACCCTCGGGGGCGGGCGGAATCTGCCCGAGCGGCGAAACAATTGGGAATGCAAACGGAAGGGCATTCCAGAATCCAATCAGGAATCGCAGTAACAAGATAGTTTGCATTTCAGGGAGCCGGGCAAGCGATCAAGCGGGTGGCCCAATCCCAGCGATGTCACAAATGAATCGCATAACGTCAATTTCTCAACCAGGTTCGCCAGCCCGCGCGGGCGCGGTCCGCGCCTAACAACAAGTAAGGCGAATCAGAAACCGTGCGTTTGCATCCTGGCGGGAGTGCGATCCAGGTCCGGTAGCGAGTTTGATACGAGCGTCCGAGCGTCGCAACTGCGAGCGAGGACCGGGCCGGAGCGCAATCCGCCAGGCGAGTAAACGCCCGCGGATGCCCCCAGAGGCTTTTAAGGACTACAGGTCGGACGCTTACCGAGTGATTGTGCCTGTGCACGAGTGCTGAGCGCTTTGTTCATGTTCGCTTGCAAATCCTTGATCCGATTTTCATTGGATGGATGCGTTGACATGAACTGAGGAGTCTTGGATCCACCTGCAGCACTCATGTTCTTCCAGAGAAGAATACTTTGAGTTGGATCAAATCCAGCTTTAGACATTAGATCGAGTCCAACTAGATCCGCTTCGCTTTCCTGGCCACGACCAAATGGCATAACAACACCGTATTGCGCACCAAGTCCAATGCCAGCCATGATTGTACCTTTAAGTGGGTTGTCGGCAGAGATCATCTTGTCCATCATACCAACTCCAACTCCGGCGAGACTGCCGCTCTGCATACGTGATGCACCGTGACGCTTGGTCACGTGAGCAATCTCATGGCCAATGACTGCAGCCAGCATATCCTGATTGGTAGCAACTGGAAAAAGACCTACATGCACGCCGATTTTTCCACCTGGCAATGCGAATGCATTTGCACTTGGATCTTGAAATACAACAATCTCCCAATCCTTAACTCCAGTAGGATCCTGTGTTACGGCGAGAATGGAATTGGCAACACAGCGAACATACGCGTTGGCGCGCGGATCGCTTGAAATAGGTGTTTTCTTTTTCAAGTCTTCAAAGGCAGCGGTTCCAAGATCCGCCATATCAGCGTCGGAAGCGCCGCCACCCGTAAGGCCACCGAGATCCGGAAGCGATTCACATTTGAACGAAAGAATACAGGATGCTACGAGGACAGCAATACCCAGTTTGTGTATATGGTTCATGCTGCCAGATCGCCAGCTCTCTTCAATATGCCAACAATTTTGCGAGGCAATCGATCGTTGGTTTCGCTCTTGACCGGGGCTTATGTAAACCAGAACCTAGCGAAGGCACAGGCCTGAGGCCTGCCCGGGGGTATTCATGTCCGAAAGTGTTTTGAAAAAATTGTCAGAGAAATTGGCCGAGTGGGACGGCGAACTTGCATCGCTGAAGGCTAAAGCGTCTACCAGTGCAGGTGAGCAGAAGCAAAATTTTGATCGTCTCTCATCTGACCTTGCAACGCAAACAGCGCAAATCAAAGCTAAGATCGAAGAACTAAAAAATAAAAGCCCGGATGAAATCAAAGCGCAAGCGGACGAAATTCTCCGCTCAGCTTCAGGCAAGATCAGCGATGGTCTTAAAAACCTGGCTGCGTTCTTTGAGTCAAAAGCAAAGAAAACTGGCGATTAATGGCCAGAGCGGCAGAGCGAAGAAATAAAGTGCGGCGCGCGGTGGATGATTCATCCAACGCGCAAATCCGCCATCTTGAGACTGAGAACAATCGTCTCAAAAGCCTCCTCGGAGTCTCCAAAGAGATGATGAGCGAGGTTCATCTCGACAAACTCCTTGAGCTTATCATGCACCGCGTTACGTTCGTAATGAACGCGGAACGCAGCAGTCTATTCCTGCTCGATCACAAAACAGATGAGCTATACGCGCAAGTGGCGCAGGGTCTCAATACTAAACAGGTTCGATTTCCAAACGGCAAAGGACTTGCGGGGCACGTTGGAAAAACCGGATCAACCATAAACATTAAGGACGCATATCAGGATCCTCGCTTCAACCGCGACTTCGATCGCAAGAGCGGCTTTAGAACCAGATCCATCCTGTGCATGCCCATTCGCAATACTCGAAAGAAAATCATAGGGGTAGCCCAGGTTCTAAACAAGAAGGAGGAAAGCGGAATCTTTACGCGGGATGATGAATCGCTGCTGCAAGCATTCTCATCGATCGCTGCAATCTCGCTCGAGAATGCGTTCGCGTACGAAACAATCAGTCGCACCATGCAAACGTTTGAGAAGTTTGTTCCGCCGCGCTATCTCAGCAGCATAGCGCGTGAAGGCCTCGATAGTATCAAGATCGGAAATGTCGAGCAGGTGGACGTGTCTGTTTTATTTTCCGACATTCGCAACTTTACAAATCTTTCTGAGAAAATGAAACCCCACGATGTTCTCCAATTTCTTAATGAATACCTCAAGCGGATGAGTCTTGAAATTTCCAGACACAATGGCTTTGTAGATAAGTTTATTGGTGATGCAATCATGGCAATATTTGAAACCGGACATCCGGGCGCATCCGTGCGCGCTGGCATCGATATGTTGCTGGCACTTGCGGTTTACAATCGAGAGTTAAAAAAGAAAAAGATTCCCCCAATCAATATTGGAATTGGAATTCATTTTGGCCCTGCTGTCCTTGGAACTGTTGGCTCGGAAACTAGAATGGACTCTACCGTTCTGGGTGATACTGTAAACCTTTCCGCGCGCATGGAAGGACTTACAAAAATGTACGGTTGTCCCCTGATGGTAACTGAAGCTGTTGCCACTCGACTTGGTCGGAACTTTCAGCTGCGAGAAGTAGATACGGTTCGAGTAAAAGGGAAAGACAAATCCATTCGCATCTATGAAGTTTACGATCATGATGTACCGGCATTGCGAAAGCTCAAAGCGCGGAGTAAACCAGCCTTGATTAAAGGGATAACCCATTATAAAAAGCAGGAATGGCAAAAGGCCCTGGCATGTTTCGAGCCAGCCCATCGAGCATTCCGCCGTGATCCCGTTCTGTCAATATACGTGGCTCGCTGTAAAAAATACATGCACGAAGGCGTAGAACCAGGCTGGGATGGTTCAGTAAAACTGTACGAGAAATAACTTTCATGAATTTCACATCGTTTCATTTTGTACTTTTCTTTTTCATAACGCTGACTTTAGGACATATCTTAAAGAACAGAACCCAGCGCATTTTTCTCTGGATCGCTTCTTACTATTTCTACGGCGTTTTTGAGCCCTTCTACCTCGTATTGATCTTGATCTCAACTACCTGGGATTATTTCTCAGGGATTGCAATTGATTCGCGCATTCGCCGCGATGAAGGAGCGGTACTCGACGGATTCAGGGCCTGGCTATCCCGTTTTCCCAGGAAAACCTGGGTCATCCTTTCAGTGGTTTTTAACCTCTGTCTACTTGGATATTTCAAGTACACTAACTTTGGAATCCAGGTTTTCAACGACCTGCAGCCACTGGGCTCCACAGTATTCTCCTGGCCCACGCAGTACATCCTGCTGCCCGTTGGAATTTCGTTTTATACGTTCATGTCCATGTCATACACCGTGGACGTATACCGCGGCGTAGTGAAGGCCAGAGAAAACTTTGTAGACTTTGCGCTGTACATCTGCTTCTTCCCGCACCTGGTTGCAGGCCCTATCGTTAGACCAAATACCTTCTTCTCAAAGCTCGATAATCGCCTACCAGTAGATCGCGAAGCGGTAATGATTGCAGTCTCCAGAATTGTAGTTGGATTCTTTCGCAAGCTGGTACTGGCAGACAACATTGCACCCATTGTAAACGAAGTTTTCAAAAACCCTGCTGCTTACAGCACACCTGACGTCTGGCTGGCTGCACTCTGCTTTGGATTTCAAATCTATTTCGATTTTGCAGGATACACTGATATTGCGCGCGGCGTTGCACGATTGTTTGGATTTGAATTTGAAGTCAACTTTAACTATCCTATGGCGACTGCTTCCATTAAGGATCACTGGGAACGCTGGCATCTGTCACTCGCTTCCTGGGTGCGAGACTACATTTTCATTCCATTGGGTGGAAGTCGCGGCGGATCATTCCGCACGTATCTGAATATTTTTCTCTCCTGGGCATTCGTTGGAATCTGGCATGGCGCAGCGTACCATTTTGTAGTATGGGGGCTCTGGCAGGCCGTAATGCTTTCAATTCATCGTGCTTATTCAAGCACCAGAGTGGCAATCTTCTTAAACGAAAAGGGAGGAATGGCGTATAACGTTGTTGCTCGAATCGTAACGATGTGGGCGCTTACATTTGGTTTTGTCTGGTTCCGGGCTGATCAAATCACAATCGGGAATCTACTGATCGGAAGAATGTACGGCATTCCTGACATCCACGTAACATGGGCTGCAATCAAGTCCTGGGCATTTGGACAAGCTGCATTTAGCGGCATTGGCTCTACACTTGGTGGGATCACAGTTCCGTCACAATTCAGCCAATACTGGATCATTGCAGTCCTGTACTTCGTGTATGAATACTTCTTCGCGATCTACAGGCTGTCTACGTTTAGGAAGCCGGAGAATCGCGGCAAGTGGATTGTGCTTATGATCTTCATGCTGTTCTGCATCATTACACTCAGCTCCGCCGAGAGTGCAAATTTCTTATATTTCCAATTCTGAGGTAGAGATGAAAGCAATCAGATCAATTCTAGGAGACCCCAGAATCTATGTGCCGGTTCTTTTCCTGGCATTGTTCGAATTGTTCATGCAGACTGGACTCTACAAGCACCTCTTGCAACCGCGCTCGTACGCTGATAATGTGAATCGTATTCTGCGCCTGGCCGGAACAACGCGCGATCCGTCTGCACTGATCCTTGGAACGTCGGTGGCGTATCAAGGAATCCAGGTCCCGTATTTGAATCAACTTCTTGAGAAAGATGGAATCGTAGTTGAAAGCGGCGCTTGTGAAGGCGCCAGGCTTGAAACGCAGCACCTAATCATGCGCAACCTGCTTACGCATATGCCCAATGTTAAAACCATCATTCATTTTGTCGAAGCGAGTCATCCGGCCACGGCGCGCGATCATATGGACCTGGCGAATCGCAGCATGGTAGCACAGTTTCCGCGTTCTGAAACCCTGTATGTGCTCCATGGCCACAACTACCAATTGTCCTATTCCGATTATTTGTTCTTCTATATTAGAACCCTCACCTACCAGAAAGATTTCCGGGACTTCGTGCTCGATCCGCTGGATCGTTTCAAGGGAATAGGCCGCAGGCATCGCGAACTGAATACTGGAATTGTATACGAGAATAAATACGACTATAAGCTTTCAGCTTTTCCTGCAACAAATGCAAAGGAATGCGTTGAAGCAGCGCTCAAAGCCGACATTGCGAAAATGGGCAAAGATGTTACAGATGAACATCATCGTCGCGCAGTCCTCCAGACATGCAATATCGTGGTACAGGATCCACTGAACGGACCGGGCCATGCTCAGTGGAGTTCATTGTATTTTGATCGTCTCAAATTCACATATAAAGATATTACAGACCGTGGCATCAAAGTGATCGTTGTGTTTGCGCCGTACGCGCAAATTATCCAGGATCTCAATGCTGAATATAGAATGAAAGTCTGGAATGATGGTCTGGCTGGAGCGATTACACCTGAAAATCTAAATACTGTGGATTTACGTCATTCACTCGACGGTCCCAAAAATAGTGATTACTATTACGATACCATCCATTTGAATCGGCAGGGCGCGACCTTGCTCACGCAGGCTCTGGCAGATAAAATTCGACCAATTCTGAAAGCTAAATAGGCCCGTAAGATCAATGCGATTTACGACCCTCTCATTCTTACTCTTCTTCCTGGCCGTCTACATCGTTTACTGGACCGTGACGGGTCGCGCGCGGCTAATCTTCATCCTGGCGGCTTCCGTTCTATTCTATTCCACATGGTCGGTTGGATTTGGCCTGCATTTTGTGTTCATGGTTGCATTTACATATGCGATCGTCAGATGGATGCGCATAACGTCGTCTAACGTTCCGTTCTATATTGGTGTAGGATTGAACCTCGCCAACCTGTTTCTATTCAAGTACTTCTATCTGTTTCTAGAATTGCTCTCCGACGTCAGCGGCAGTTCCATATTTGATGCCTTAGTATTTAACAAATGGCTCCTGGCTCAGACCGGATACGATAGCATTATTCTCCCGCTCGCCATCAGTTTTTATACATTCGTTCTGGTAGCATATCTCATTGACCTGAGGCGCGGCATTATTCCAGAGAAACATACGTTCCTCGAATTTTCTGTTTTTGCAATGTACTTTCCGCATCTGGTTGCGGGGCCAATCATAAGGCATTCCGATTTCTTTTTTCAATTGAAGGATCTGCACCCGGAGAAACAACAAATCGTGCGGGGAATGTTCCTCATCCTCACGGGCCTGGTAAAGAAAGTAGCAATCGCAGACAATATGCTGCCTCTCTTTAGTTCTATTTTTCAGAATCCGGGAAGTTTCAGCGGACCTGCCAATCTGCTCGGCACTGCTTCCTTTTCCATTTGGGTCTATTGTGATTTTTCCGGATACACGGATCTTGCGCGCGGGATGTCACTCCTCCTCGGCCTTGAGCTTCCAGAAAACTTCAAAGCTCCATTTCTGGCCAAATCGGTGCGAGAACTCTGGCGAAATTGGCACAGTACTCTTGGAACCTGGATGCGTGATTACATCTACATTCCTCTGGGTGGTTCACGCCGGGGCGAGTTCCGCTCACAGATGAATTTACTTGCAACCTTTACGTTTGGCGGCCTCTGGCATGGAGCACACTACCCTTACATACTCTGGGGATTTTTTCACGGCCTTATGCTTGTTATCGAGCGGTACCTTGAGATTGCCTCAGATCGCCTGGGGATATTCAACAAGAGCAAGTCTCGATTTATCACGGGGCTAAGCGACGTCTTGAAAATCATCGTGGTATTCTTCGTATTTATGATTGGAGTTGCTTTCTTTAACGCAATTAATGTTAAAAGTGCATTCGTTATGATCGGCCAGATGTTTACGTTTGCAAAAGGGATGCCGGCCCCAAATGCAGAAACACTTCTTCTATTCCTTGTTGCAGGTATGCTGCTCAATGGCCTGCAGAAAGTTAAAAACTGGCCCAAACTTTCCGACCGTACAGCCTTTACATTGTTGTTTGTCTATGGGTTTGTTGTAGTGTATTTGCTCAGTAAGTTTGCACCTGGCGGGAAGGATTTCCTTTACTTTCAGTTCTGAGGTTTGCATGGAATGGATTAAGAATAAATTTTTACTGGTGCCTCTCCTTCTCTTTGCGGCAGTCTTTGCGCTCGACAAATTGTTTCTACTCCAGGTTGCCCGGGACAATCTTACATCCTGGAAAAAAATTGAACCTCCCTTCTACGCATCACGCTATGACCTTTACGACTTGTATCGAGCATCCGTACCCAAACATCGCGCGGAGGGGCTTAAAGTTGGAGTCATCCTGGGATCTTCGCGCAGCGCTGAATTCAATTCAGATGGAATCGAGGCTACAATTCACAGATCGCGCACGTACAACTTTAGTGCACCATTCGCCTGCCCATCTTACTGGTATTACTGGCTCAGCCGCATGGAGAAAGATCAAGTCCTGCCAGATTACGTGATACTGGAAAGCGATGGCGTGATTTTCAATGAACGTGCCATTGAGTACTCCCTTGGATATTCTTACGATTCCAAATTCGTATATAAGCACATCGATTGGAATCGAAAGCGAAAGATCGATCCGTGGAAGCGTGAGGCTGGATTTTCATTCGATGAAGCTGAGACCTTCTTTTTGAAACAGCTCTTTGCAATGTACCGCTTTCCACCCGATCCTCGGCTGATTCGCGAAAACAACGAAACGATGATGCTGTTTACTCCCGGCCCTGGTGGTGGTCCACGCATGTGGACACCGATCGCTCTGCGCAATCACATACTCTCCTGGATGGGAAGAGTAAACGAGGAAAAGCTTGGTGGTATTCCCAACCTCCTGTCGATTCAATTACCGCCCGACAAAATGAGAGAAGACGCCGAGAACATGGCTGGAATTCACCTTTCCGGATACTCTGCATCCCCCACGCAAATTAGTTTCTATCGCCAGTCTCTGGCAACGCTATACGCAAACAAAGTACCAACAGTTCTGTATTATCCTGTAGTAAGCGATGCGTTCAAGGCCAAACAGGCCACGATTCATCCAAAGGATTGGGTTTCTGAAGAAACAATTGAAGCGCAGGTCAAAGACATAGACCCATCCGGATTGTTTATCCGACTCGTGAATCCGGATTCTCAACTCAAATGCAGGACATTTGTTGATTCACTACACCTTAGCGGCTCATGTTTTCCAGAAGTTGAGAAGCTGCTCCTTGAGCAACTTCAGATCAGAGGCTAAGGGGTTAGTGCCAAAGGCTAATCGACGCGTCTAATCTGAATACTTGTAACTCGCTCGCTGCCAGCCGCAACGTCTGAGACCACAACCACATCATCGCCTGAAAGTACGCGATTTCGAACGCGGAGTTTTTCAAAAGCAGCACGAATGTTCTTCTCTGGATCGTTTGAAAAATCCATTAAAAAAGGAACAACTCCACGCGTGAGCCATAGCTTTCTGCGTGAACTGGACATGTTTGTAAAGGCATAGATTACAGAGTTTGACGGACGGAAGCTTGCAACCTGCTCGGCCAAAATCCCACGACGCGTCATTACTACTATTGCCGGACTCTTCAGAGCATCGGCGAGTTTACAGGCACTTCTGGCCAGTTGTTCGCGGAACGCAGTTGGTTGCCGCAAATCCGCGAAGCCAATTCCTGTTTCTTTTTCCATCCTGCGGGCGATTTGATCGAGCATCTCCACACATTTAAGGGGATGCGCCCCCATCGCCGTTTCACCGGAAAGCATCAACGCATCTGCTTGTTCGAACACGGCGTTGGCTACATCGGTTGCTTCCGCACGCGTGGGCATTGGGTTGCTGATCA
>JAIOPQ010000017.1 GCA_021413825.1 Spirochaetia bacterium
GGAATATACAATGAACCGACTTTTTCTTCAGTCTGGTTAAGGGGACGAACCAGAACGCGGTCGCCCAATGGTTTAATGGTCATACCTGTCCTCCTGTGGATTTTGGATTGGCAAACGATGTCCTCGAGTGCTAATCTATGGGCAAATAAATGTAAAATGCCGACAACGTCAACGAAAATTAGCAGTCTCCTTCGAGAGTGCTAATCTGAACTTTTAATGCGTGATAACTCGATTTGCTTCAAGCGTGCTGGTGCTCGATCTACTAAACGTGCGGCGGGTTATGTCGCATAGCGGAATCCCCGGGACATGTTGCCGAATTCCAAGCAGCACTAAGCGGAACGATAGGAACTTACTCGACCCTGCTATTTATGCGACAGACATCACAACTTCTTGAATTTCCAGGGCGGGTTTCCACGCTCCTGGTCGGGCGAAGGCATCAGGCTCGTTTGATTGTAAAAATCAAAAAGCACCGTCGGTTAAATCTTTATCTGGAATTCCTACTGAAACGCTATGCCACAAACGGGAGTTCTGGAAGAATTCAGAAAGAAAGAACTGAGTATCAGTCCAATGGTCTTGATCTCCGGGCTTTCAGGTTCCGTCCTTCCAACCCCGCCTGGCTCGCGCTCGGCCTTCTCGCGCGACAGGCTGGTGTTTCAAGGTGCAGAATGTTTGTTTACTTGTTTCTGAAAGATCTGGCGAACAAACTGACAGTTCCTACAAATCTTCGGGAAAAGTTCAAGAAACTGATCTACATTGAGGTTCTGGACCCCGTTCATTTGATCTGGGAACGCTGGCTAAGAGAAAGCCCCGCATGAACCCTGGATACCCTTAGTCATCTAGAAGCGACAGATCGCGCACGGCACCTTTGTCTGCACTCGTTGCCATGCGCGCGAATACCTTGAGTGCTGCCGAAACCTTTCTGGGTCGTGCAACCTCAGGTTTCCATCCGCGCGTTTCTCTGACTTCTCTTCGTCGTGCAAGTTCTTCATCTGAGACGAGTGCGTGAATTGTTCGGTCCGGAATATTGATCTGAATCTGGTCTCCGGTTTCAATCAAACCGATTGCTCCCCCGGATGCAGCCTCAGGTGAAACATGTCCGATTGCAAGGCCCGATGTTCCGCCGGAAAATCTCCCGTCGGTTATTAGTGCGCATGCTTTTCCAAGTCCCTTCGATTTTAAATAACTCGTAGGGTAGAGCATCTCTTGCATGCCAGGACCACCGCGTGGTCCTTCATAGCGGATGACAACAACGTCGCCTGGTTTTACACCACCACCGAGAATTTTGTCCACTGCTTCTTCCTGACTTTCGCATACTACAGCCGGACCAACAAATTTCATAATGCTCGCGTCAACGCCTGACGTTTTTACAACACAACCATCGACTGCAATGTTACCATACAGAACTGCGAGGCCACCATCTTTGCTGTAAGCGCTTGCAACAGAGCGAATGCAACCTTCGCTTCTATCTTCATCGAGTGTGGGCCAGCGTGTGGACTGCGAGAATGCGATCTGCGTTGGGATTCCAGCGGGGCCAGCACTGTAGAATTCGCGCACGTCTGGCGTGGCATTAACCTTAACGTCCCATTGGGTGAGCGCAGCCTTCATGCTGGGGCTATGAACCGTAGGAAGGTCATTGCTTAGAAGACCACCGCGATCCAGCTCACCTAGAATTCCCATCACACCGCCCGCGCGATGAACATCCTCTATATGATACTTTGGCGAATTGGGCGCAACCTTGCACAATTGCGGAATCTTGCGGGACAATCGATCGATGTCTTTCATCGTAAAAGGAATTTCACCTTCCTGGGCTGCGGCCAGCAAATGTAGAATTGTATTGGTAGAACCACCCATTGCAATATCCAGACTCATCGCATTTTCAAATGCGCGAAAGTTTGCAATCGAGCGAGGAAGCACTGAAACATCGTTCTTTTCATAATAACGACGCGCGAGGTTGACAATCAAACGACCCGCTTCTTCAAATAGTTTTTGTCTGTCAGAATGAGTTGCAAGCACGGTTCCGTTTCCTGGTAGACTGAGCCCCAGAGCCTCGGTTAAGCAGTTCATTGAATTTGCTGTGAACATTCCGGAACAGGAGCCACACGTAGGGCAGGCAGAGCGTTCAATTTCGTTTACGGTAGCATCATCTACGTTTGTGTCAGCGCCTGCAATGATTGCATCGATTAGATCGAGTTTATGTCCTGCCAGTTTCGTTTTGCCGGCTTCCATAGGACCGCCCGAAACAAAAATCACAGGAATATTGATCCGCATCGCAGCGTTGAGCATACCTGGAGTAATCTTGTCGCAGTTTGAAATGCAAACGATAGCATCAGCACAATGCGCGTTCACCATATATTCTACTGAATCTGCAATCAAGTCGCGCGACGGCAAACTGTAGAGCATTCCATCGTGGCCCATTGCAATGCCATCATCCACTGCAATCGTATTGAATTCTTTAGCAACGCCACCGGCGCGCTCAATCTCGCGACACACAAGTTGTCCCAGATCTTTTAGATGTACATGCCCCGGCACAAATTGAGTAAATGAATTTGCAACGGCGATGATAGGCTTTCCAAAATCACCGTCTTTCATCCCTGTTGCACGCCACAATGCGCGTGCACCGGCCATGTTCCGGCCTGCCGTGGATGTTCTAGATCTGTATTCGGGCATGAGTCAAAGAAAATAAATGGCACTTGCCGGGGCAATTCAAAACCGAATCACAGGGTAATCTGAAATTGCACTGGCTCTAAATAGCCTTATGCCAGGCCTTTGAATAATACTCGGAGTGCGGCTTTGAGAGCTTCCTCACGTTTCTCTTTGAGTCGGTCGAGCACAAGCCTTGGATGATGAAATGAAATTGTAATCTCTGACAGCATTCGGGCGATTGCTTCCGGATCACCTTTCTTGAAAGATTTTTCTGCGATTGCCTCCTGCACCATATGGAGAACATTTTCGCGTGTATGCTTCAGGTGTGCAGCAACTACCGGTCGCTTCGCTTCGGCAGAACTACTGAATGCACGGTAGAGTTCGGGATCGTGTCCCACTTTTTCTTTTTTCAAACGATGCAGTGTTAAGAACCATTTTTCGAGTTTTGCAAGCGGCTTTCCTTTGCCCTTCGCAATCGCTTCAAGTTCTGCATCCATTCGCGAGAGCCAGCGTTCTGAAACTGCATCGAGCAGAGCAATCTTATCTGGAAAAAGTCTGTACAGCACCGGATGGCTAACATTCAGAGCTTTTGCAATATCTACCAGATGAGTTTTTTCAAAACCATGCCGCCGGATAAGTATTTCTGCCTGGTCCAGGGCATTTTCCTTTAATTCAAGCGATGTAAGTCCAGTGCGAGGCATGATGCATTCTGGGATCCTTCCCGATTGCTCTCTGGATAACTGTCTCCAGGAACATTCAGGAAATGATTGGTCCAATCCGCAATGTCTGTGTCTGTGAGCCAGCCTTCAAGCTATTTCAAATTCCACGCAAGTCTTCTGCGATTCTCGGGGCCAACTTTTCTGCCAGGTTCTTTACGTGCGTCGATCCTGGATCAATTGCTCGGGCAAGATTGAGCAGCGTGGAGGCCCGTTCCAGATTTGCCAGGCGGAGGTAGAGATCTGCAAGATGGACCGTATTTTTGATATTTCCGGGATCACGCATTCTGCAGCGTTCTCCATAGTCCACTGCATGCTCCAGATTTCCAATTTTACTGTGGATGGCAGATGCAACATGCAAGAGTGAATTATTTGCAGGTCGGAGCGTCATATATCTATCCACGATTTCTTTTGCTGCTTCAAAATCCTTGCTCTTGCGACAAACGCTGAGGAGTGAGTCAAGGAGTGCTGGATGATCATCGCGAATTGCTCTCGCGCGTTCCAGAATTGACCGCGCATCTTTCATATTTCCATTTGCGACCAGATCACTGCCTTGAGAAAGTAGACTCTGAAACAGCGTTTCTTGCCGTTGATCGACCACATACAGAGGAGCATCCTCCCGATATGCGATTCTAATTAGAGTGAGATCATCTGTGATTTCACCGCTTGATGCAAGCAGCGAGACAAGTGTATCCAGAGAGCCCTGGCTTTTAACCAGAAGGTCCAGAAAAAGACCTTCGTCCTCATTCATTTCAGATTCACCGTCATCTCGAGTCAGACGAATGTCATCACGCCCGTCAGAGCCCAGGAAAACTATGTCTTCCGCACGTAACTGCGCAGAATTAATAGCAAACGGGACGGACTCGTCATCCACACCAAGCTTACGCAGGATATGCTCTTTCTTGAAGAAAGAAGCCAGCCCATTTCTATAGAGGGCGCACCTCGGGTGCTCTGCGTTAATCCAAATGAACAATCCGGTTTTCTTCTCGATGAGGCCAAGTATGAGCGAAACGATCATGGTTCCGTCGAAGGACACAAAGAGCGACTGCAAATCCAGGTAGCATTGCTTCAGCCACTGTTCGGGGCTGCCTTTCTTTAGCTCTGGCGCAGAGTTGGTTCTTGTGATAATAGATTTTACCGCAGAGCCCAGTACCAGAGCACCTCCAGCTCCTTGCATGGATTTACCCATGGCATCAGCATTCATGATAACAGTGTACTTCACGCCTCGCAGTTCAATTTCATGCGAGGTCACAAGATCGCCACCGAGCTCCGCAAACCACTTTTTGTATTGAAAGGCTTTCTTTTGTTTTACCACGACTGAAATATGCAGGTCTGAATCGTTTGCGTGAATCTTGCACAACGGAGCAATGAGTTGCGATGTAAGGAAGTAATCTCCGTCCTGTTGCTTCTTGAGTTCCTGCACAGTTGTTAACGAGGCTTGAAGCTCAGCTGTTCGAAGGTTTACCTTGTTTTCTAGGTCTTGATTGAGAAATTCAATCTGTCTTTGAACACGCACGTACCGATTGGCGAGCACAATGGCAATCCCGGCGTCGAAAAGCATCAGAGTATACTGCGAAATAAACGATCCCTTTAAGATACCGCGATCGATCATGATATCTACGCCAGCGCCCCCAATCAAGAGCACAACGCCAGCCGTCATAAAGAAGGCATCCCGGTTTTTCTTGAATACTTCGCGCACAATCGTGTATACAATGAGTGGTCCTCCGACTGCCATACTCGCCATCCAGGTTTGAAGACCAATCAGCATAATCTTAAATGGTGCAACCGTATCAAGGGTCGCGATTGCCATACACAAAACTGACCAGGTGATTCCAATCTTTGAGTGTCTTCTGTTGAAGTAACTTTCAAGAAACATTAGAAACGCGGGACCAACAAACATCAGGGATATCTGATCAACGCGTCGTCTGAGAATGACTGTCTCTGAACTCAGCAGTTGTGCTATGTCTGAATTCATGCAAATCCAGAGTGCAATCGATGTGGAGAAAATCCCAAAATACAGATTGTAAATGTCTTCTCTTCTCCTGACCAGAAGAAGCAGATGATAGAAACCAATCATCAAATAAGAAGCAATCAGAAACATTCCGGAAACAACGCGCACGCTGAAGTTGTGAAAAATTGCGTCCGTAGGTCCGATCTCGATCACCGGTCCTTTCATCCAGAATCGATAATTGCCAACAGACCGCACGACGACAAAGATATGGTTTTCACCCTTTGCATTGACTGCATCAAACGGAAGGGCTTGAAGAAACTGCAGATTGTGCCCGCTCGTGTTGTTCTCCTCTGAACCCAGGCGCGATACAAGTCGCGAATTAAAATACAATCTTGAGGTATCAGAAATCTGTCCGCTATTGAACGCAACACCTTGACCGGACGTGAGCAAGTTTGCCAGGCCAGCTGGAAGCGTGTGGCGCACGGTGATAGTCCCCGTTCCATTCTTGAATTCCGGTAATCTGCTAAAGTGCTCGGGCAGATTTACCTGTTTCCATGAGCCTCCGGTTTCTGAAAGCCACGCCTCATCAAATCCGTCCCGGTAATCCCAGGCGCCACTGAGTGGAACGACCTCCCCGTTATTTGCGCAACCTACGGTCATACTCAAAAGCAATAGCCATATCCCCAATCTCATACGGCCGACACTTCTGCGTGGTTTCACGTACTAAAGTGATTTTTACTGGCTGAGGCTCTGAACGGATAAATTTTGCAGGGAATCCAAAGGCGAGATCCGCGGAGGCCTGCCCCGGAATCAGGATTTAGCGGCCTTCGCTTTCGGGGCAGGGCACTTCATTTTGGAACCATGCCCATTTGCTGCTCTGGATAACGTTCTCCAAGGAAGGCACCTTCAGGAAATGAGCGGTCCAATTCCGCGATATCTGCTTCGCTGAGCTTGACTTCAAGCGATTTCAGATTCTCGGCGAGTCTCACACGATTGCTTGTTCCAACGAGTGGAATAATGGATTCGTCGCGCGAAAGTAGCCAGGCGAATGCAAGCTGTGCTGTTGAGCATTCCTTCTGTTTTGCTATTGATTCAAGCACATAGATCCGTTCTTCATTGTTCTTCAGATTGGCTCCCTGGAAACGTGGAAGGTGTGACCTAAAGTCACCCTTGCTAAATCCACCTGCATGTTTCTTTGTTAAGAGTCCGCGCGAAAGCGCTCCATATGCAACCACACTGATTCCAAGCTCTGTGGTTGTTTTCAGGATTTCTTTCTCAATAAAACGAGTTGCAATCGAATATTCGATTTCGAGCGCCGCAACTTCATGCACTGCGTTCGCTCGTCTAATTTGTTCCGGATTTGCCTCCGAAATTCCAAGGTAACGCACCTTGCCTTCCACGATGAGATCCTTTACTGCACCAATCGTCTCTTCAAATGGAACACCTGGATCCACGCGCGAGGGCTGATAGATATCAATCACTTCGACACCCAGCCTTTGCAGACTGTAGGACGCAAAGTTCTTAACGGCTGCAGGCCTTGCATCAAACCCAACGAAAGCGCCTGACGGGCTGCGCATTGCACCGAATTTAACGCTTATGGTAGGTTTCTCAGATCTTTCCTTTAAAGCGCGAGCAATGAGCATCTCATTGTGTCCCATGCCGTAAAAATCACCAGTATTTAGAAACGTAATCCCTGCATCTAGTGCTGCATGAATTGTAGCAATCGATTCGGCCTCGTCTCTGTTTTTCTCATCCACATAGAAGGTGGACATTCCCATACATCCAAGCCCCAGTGCGCTTACAGTAGGTCCATTTTTTCCAAGTTTTCTCTGTTGCATGATTCTATCTCCTTGTTACAAGTTACAAAAAACGTCATATGTAACTTTCGCAAGCAAAAAATTTAACGGGACCGCCTGGGATTTCGGCGCGTTTTCCTGTCCGGGATGCGCGCTACTTTAAAACATGTCTCCAAACCCGGTCGTGTTCCGGCTTTGGGAGCGGTCGCACGTGTGCGGAATTCTTGCAGAATCGCTCGTAATGCTGGATTGAACGTCTAGAACGGGCCATGGATTCGGATTCGTTTGAGATTTTGGGACTCGATCATGTGCAGCTTGCAATTCCGCGTGGGACTGAAGCCGTTGCGCGAGAATTCTACGCCATCCTTGGTTGGCCAGAGGTTGAAAAGCCGGCCAATCTCAAGCTAAAGGGTGGTGCCTGGTTTACCTGCGGTGCCCATCAAATCCACGTGGGTGTAACGGATGATTTTGTTGCCGCGAAGAAAGGACATCCTGCCATCATGGTGCGAGGTATCGTCGCCTATCGTAAGGAATTGGAACGTCGCGGGTTAAAGCCAAGGGATGAAGATCCACTGCCAGGGGCAACGCGCTTCTATCTGGATGACCCGTTTGGCAATCGCCTGGAATTCCTGGAATGGCATAACCATGAAAAATAATCGCTTAATGGCCCAGGATATAAACGAGCAGGGCCTATAATCCCAGCCACGTTCTGAGTGAGATCTTTGCATTTGGCATCCACACAAGCACACCTATTGCAAAAGCCAGATAGAGTAACGTTAGGCGGGACCTGGTCAGGGGCTCGCTGTTCTTTCGTTTGATCTGAAAATACAAAACGCAAGCCATTGCAAAAAAGAGTTCAATGAGAATTGCAACATAGGGCATGTGCTTGTAGGAATTTATTCCGATAGTCGGTGACGTATACCACATGATCTGATGTGAAAATCCAACGATATAATCACAGGCAACGTGCAGCACAACAAGCGCCGAGCACCAGATTGAGATCGACAAACTTCTAAAGAATGCAAATACAATGAGTCCCGTGAGAATGGCCTGGATCAATGCCGGAACAAGGTTATGGCTGAATCGCATATCCACGTCTATGTTTGAGAACGTTGCATCCAGAATGTTAGCGGGCAGAGTGGGTTCGATTCCGAGCGTTGCAAGGAGCAGCCAGAGAAACTCTGGAATTTGCGCGCAGAGTAGGAGTAACCAGAAAGGTGCTTTAACTCTGTGTGCGGCCGGAATCAAGGCCGCAGCATAGTGCCCGGCAACCATTAGCGCGTACCCACTACAATTCGATTGATCAGCCAGAACATCAGTGCATAGAAAACGATGAGTCCAAAGATGAGTGTTGTCATATTTACGCCAGTCGCAAGGAATCCAGTCTGCACGAAGTGTATTTCATTCTGAAGTTGGGTCAACTCTTTAAGTTTCTTATTGTTGCACGCAAATGATTCCGTACGTTGTAACGCCTGCAGTCCGATCACAGTTGTATGGACCCCCTCCAAACGCATTGCTGTTTACTGCGTTGCTTCCAGCATAGCCTGTCCCGGTAGTGGACGTAAACTCCGAACAGTTACCGGCCACGGACCAGGGATAGCTCCCAGTTATCAGGCCTGTCCAGTTAACGGTAGACGCTGCCGTAAAAAACGGATTTGTCAGGGTTGGCCCCGGGAATGGGAACATTCCGGCAGAATCGGTAACAAAAATTTGCGTACCATCCTGGCGACGGTAATCCTTATTGGCGCGAAACACCCAATCGATTGCGGGCGAAGGGTGACGTTGTCCGTTTGTAACGCCAATCAGCGCCTTATAGTCTGAACCGATTCCAGGGAGGCCGGCGGGCTTGGTTGCAGCGCATTTCGCGTCTGCACCGGAAACTCCCCCGAGGTTGCCGTCATATCCCGCTCCCAAATTGTCCGAGAAGAAGGTATAGCAGAAGGAAGAATTGGAGCAGGTGACTGAGGCTGTCGCCGCTACAGAAGTAAGAAAATACAGGTCGAGCGTACCGGACTTGCATGACAGGTCCCCCAGGTCACAGGGTGTTGGTGGCAGCGTGCAGGCTTGTGATAGCCACAGGGCAGAAGCCATGAAGAGAGTAATGAGTATTCGCACCGTTCTTGCCTGGGAAGATCAATCTGATCACAACTTCGATCCCGGAGTTTGCGTGTTTTTTTCGATTTAAGAATATGAACGGAAGAATTTGGAAGGAAGAGATCGGGCTGGGTAGCCCGATCTGTAACGTTGGTTATTCGGCAGGAACGATACGAACTTCAACACGTCTGTTGGTTGGTTCGTTGCCGCTTGCGTTTGTGCCCGGAAGTGGTTTGCTGTTTGCAAAACCAGATACTTCAGAGAAACGGTTTCCGTCCACACCCTTAGCAACGAGCGCTTCTTTCACGGCTAATGCACGCTTCTGGCTGAGTGGTTGGTTTACAGCAAGGCTTCCTGTTCCGTCGCTATGTCCGCCTACTTTGAGTTTGGTTTCTGGATATCCCCGGATTGCTTCAGAAAGATTTTCAACGTTAGTCTTTGCAACTCCGATGAGCTGTGAATCGCCGGAGGCAAATGAGATATTCCCATCCATTTTTACAAGGAGTTCGTTCGTTTCGCCGTCTCCATTGGAATCAACCTTCTCCAGTTGAATTCCTCTGGCGCTCATCTGTGCTTGCATGTCTTCAGCCATCATATCGAGATAGAGACCGGCGCCGAGGCCAGCCAGGCATCCTGTAGTCAGGCCAACGATCTTACCACCGTTGTAGTTTTTCTTTTTGTTTTTGAAGATTCCAAGGGCCCTGTTTTGAATGCTTTGTTTTTCTTTCTTATCCTTATTGCGCGCTACTTCGTCGTAAATTGCTCCCAGACCAAAACCGGAAGCGCAGCCAATAGCCATTGCAATTGGAACCTTGCTCATACCCTCCAGACACGAAAACTGAGAGAGTGACATTGCTGAAATCGCTGTAATTGCGATTGCCTTTTTCATTTGATTTCCTCCAACACGGAATATGCGTGGACAGAGAATCCGTGAGAGAAGCCCTATCAATCAAAAATAAACGAATCAGCATAGCACCGATGATGGAAGTGACAGATCGTTACTTTCGGCTCATGCTGCGTTGGATCTCGATCGGTGCACATCTGTACACAGAGATGGTCCACGCCCGTGCTGTGATTGCTCATCCTGCAAGATATCTCTCATATTCCAGCGCAGAGCATCCCGTTATTCTCCAACTGGGAGGGGATTCACCTGCGGAACTGGGCGAGGCTGCCAGATTGGGAGCGGAGTTTGGATACGATGAAATCAATTTGAACTGCGGTTGTCCGAGCGATCGTGTCCAGCGCGGTGGATTTGGAGCATGCCTGATGGCCGATCCAGATCTAGTGGCCCGATGCGTTTCGGCTATGACCCCTTTCGGGGTTCCAATCACAGTGAAACACAGAATTGGAATTACAGATAGCGCAAGTGACCTGACTGTAAGTTATCCCAAACTCCGGCAATTTGTTCAGACTCTATACGATGCTGGATGCTCGCGCTTTATTGTGCACGCAAGGCTTGCAGTCCTTGGTGGACTTTCTCCGGCAGAAAATCGATCCGTTCCTCCGCTGGATTTTGAAATCGTTTCAAATTTGATAGACGACTTTCCCAATGCAGCATTTGAGATTAACGGCGGAATCAAAACGATCGCGGAATGTGAGCCGCTCCTGGCAAAGTACGATGGCGTCATGATTGGTCGGGCTGTTCGGGACAATCCAATGATGATTGCTGGAGTAGACTCGCTTCTTTCAGAGATAAAAGCAACCGATTCGCAGCCATCCATTCCCGATCCACACAGAGTGGTTCAGTCAATGATTCTTAATATAGAAGAAACGCCAGATATGGCGCACCTGGTTGCGCGGCATATGCTCAATATTTTCCATTCCTATCCGGGCGCACGCGCCTATCGTCGCTTTTTAAGCGAGCAGTTGCCCGAAACCGAACACAAAGACGTAGCCGATTTGCTCCGCGAAGCTGTGAAGCGCATTGGAAAAAAGTCGGAACAAACGGAAACTTCTACACCTCTTCAAAATACAGCAGCCTGAGGCTGCAAGGAGAGGCTATGAATGCGCTGGAAATCCCGGAGCTTAAAGGAAAAAATCCCATGGAGGGGAGGCGCTGCGTATTTCGCGCCGATCCGCATCCCAGCTGGAAACGTGTGCTAGGCATACTAATGGAGAAGTATCCGGAAGTTACATCTGTAAGTTATGCGCGTGTAAAACCCGGCGCACTTGAACGGAATGCTTTCCCGGCTTTCTATTTAATGGTTTTTTTTCTGGATGAGTATGCGCCGATTTTTAGACTGCGCGAGCTTGAACTTTCCTTGATGCGATTGTTTCGCGGAGATGACGTGCCAGTGCGATTCACCGCAACTCGCGAGTCATCGCCGGAAAGTGCTGTACTGTATCCGTTCACTCCGCTCCTTGTGCGGGTAAAACAGCGCGGATCGATACTCTATAAAAGGGCGCGGCCAACTGTTACAAGTGAAATGATTTCACGTAGATCGCTTTTGTTGCGTGCTGCATGAGTGGGGACGCTGGTGGTGCGCGGCACTGTACGTGCCGTAAAAAATCTTTCAGCGTCCCTTGTAACCGATTACATCCATGAATGCACTTACCGAGAATACAGCCTTGCCGGGCCCCGGTTCGCCGTAGCCCGGGGGTACGGGAAGCGAATAACGTTCATGTGTTTCTTTCCATGCGGTTAAGATTTTACAAAAATACTCAAGCGGAGGTGATTCCTGTTCCTGCATTGTAGTTAGAGTTGTAAAAGGTTCAGGGCACCAGGTAGTGAATCGCGGGGCAATTCCATGTTTCATAAAGAAATCCAGCCCCTCAGATGTTGAGGCTACGGCTTCATCGATTGTCTTAAATCCCCAGGGTTTTGAAAGTTCAACCCCTCCCACAAAGTTTGGAATTACGTTTGCTGGCCCCATGATTTCCGCAGAATCAAGAATTCTGCGAATCCATTGATCGCGACCGATGTATCGTTCTTTTCCGGGACAGATTTTCTTAAATAGTTCGGCATCCCAAACTTCGTAATTTGGATGATAAATTTGAATTCCAGCATCCTTAAACTTCTGGATTTCTGATTTTTCCCAGGCCTGGGTTACTATCTTCCCAATCCAGCGTTTAGGAAATTTGGATTCGATAGCGTTTGCGTACTGCAAATAGAAATCCACTTCGCTTAGCCCGCGAAGTTGCGAGGTTACGCTACCGCCAGTAATTGTATACGCGCGTGCTGAGTCGCCAGCTTCTGTTTCATTTATCCAGCTTAATACTTCTACAATTTCTTCCGGAGATTTAACCCCTGTGTAAGGTCTTCCCTCATGTTTTTGCTGGCGATAGTTGTGATTGATGTCGCAGAAGGCGCATTCTTCATCTTTGCCAAAGTACTGGCAGTTTCTAAATGCAGTAATATAGATCAAATATCCCCATTCAATTACCGGAGCTACTTCACCTGGTAGCTTGCCAGAAGCCGTTTTTCTTCCGTACCAGGAAGGAATCGGCGGAAAATCAAGCGATCCCAGGTCTGCGCTTCCAAGGAACAAGTGCGGACCTGTTTCTGTTGCGCGCACTACATAGGGCGAACCAGGATTAATTCGAACTGAAATGATTGTGGGCAATAGTCCAAATTGCCCGCCGCGCACGCGAATCTCTTCTGGGACTTTGAATCGAATCGTATCTTTTTGATCAGCAAGGGGAACATGATCAAACGTGAAAATGAAGTAATCTTTGGCCTTAAATTCGCCGTCGAGCGATGCATCCTCGAATGCAAGGCCCATGCGCAGTACGTCCTGCTTGATGATTGCCTCAAATGGGATGTTCCGATAAATGCCTTCCAGTCTTGTTAGCTCTGCGAGGCGTTCGCTAGCAACTGAAGTAAGGGCGATCATAGCTTTCAAGAAAAGGCGCAAGCCGCCGGATGCAAGTAGAAAACGCCTTTGAACTTGACACAGCGTGCCAGCACCCGGAGTCTGCTTTATGGCGGAGATCAAGCGTTCCCCACGCATTCGCATCCTTCTCTGGACTAGAAAGGCTCGTCAAATCATCTCAGATCGACTGACCCCTCTATTACCCGTAGAGAACCAGAAGCACGCTCCGCTGATCGTGTCAGTGCTGGATGAACTCTCAAAGAATGCAATAAAGGCCAACCACAAGTTCCTGTTGATTCGCCGGAAGATGGTAGAATACTTCCGCAAGCAGGGACTGGACGATGTTAAATCCCGTCAGAAAGCAGAGGAACTTTGCACGGACGCTGCCAGTTATAATGAATTCCTGGATGCTCATCCTGAACTCCTGGAAGGGATTTCGCCCAGTTTGCGCGAGATATTAAACCAGGAAGCTATGTGGATCAACCTCAGAAACCAGGAGCGCGGTGAGGATACTGCTGCAAAAGAGCGCGAGGCAATGCGCAAGACCAAAGACTATCGTAATCTATTCCGTGATGTGCGCGGGCGTCGGGTTTATGTTGAATTTAGGGCTTCTGTGAAGCCTCCGCACCTGTGGATTGAACTCATTAATACTGCACCTATTTTGAACCGCGACCTGAGCCGTATCCGTGAAAAACGCGAGGAGTTTAAGAAGCATCGCGAAGCCGGAACTGAGTTCGAATTTTTCATGAATCACATGGATACCTCAGACGGCGGATCTGGTCTGGGCTACGCAACTATAGACACCAATCTTGCGAGTATGGGCCAGGATCCAATGGATGCATTGTATATTGTATCCCTTCACAGCACTAACGTTATGATGAATCTGGATCTTGAAAAGATGGCGGCTGCGGAATGATGGAAGAAATCAAACATATCTTTGATTTTCCAAAGCCTGTGCTCCAGGTTTATCCAAAGAAATGGATCATTGCCTTTGTGCTGCTCGTTGCCGTGGATCTGATTTCAAAAGTCTGGATCACTGAGACTCTTACGTTTCGTCTCACAGAGCACCAGCTTGAAAATGCAATTCCAGGCAAGGTAGAGGCGCTTGTACGCGGGAAGCAGCAGATTGACATTCTGGGCGAGAACGGTCGATTCATGAAGCTAAGCCTGGTTTTCAACGATCGTTTTGTGTTTGGTTCCGGGCCAACCGCTCCCGTTCTCGGGCTATTCATCAGTGGCTTTGCCGTAATCTTCCTGGTCTTCTATCGTCTGCATAATTACACGTTTGGTCCATCGCTTGCCTGGCTGTTTGTGTTTTCCGGAGCTGTCGGGAATCTGATCGATAAGATGTTTGTGAAGTCCCTTGAAACGGGTAACTGGGTTTTCTCAGTTGGACCGCAGCCCAATCATGTGAGCGGCGTCGTGGATTTTGTGGAATGCATCTGGTTTGGCTGGTCTTCTACCTACGACATGCTTTCATTTACATTGCCAGTGCTTGGAACATTCCGGCCGCTGGCATGGCTGGCCTGGCCATCCTGGCCCACATTTAACCTTGCGGATAGTCTCATTGTAGTAGGGACGATTTTGCTGGTATTCAGCATGATTCGCACCCCAACCGCGGCTCCTCAGTCGGAATAAGAGAACATGGAAACGCGGCAGAAGGAATCGGAGCTAATCCGCCGTGCTGCTAAGGGCGACGAACGCGCTTTCATTGATCTAATATCACCCTATCAGATTCGCCTGCTCAGACGTGCCCACGCACTTCTGGGGAGTCTTGAAGATGCAGAAGATGCGCTGCAGGAATCGCTCATTATGGCGTATCGTTCGCTTGCCAATTTCCGCGGCGAAAGTGGTATTTATACCTACGTTTATCGCATTGTAATCAACAAATGCCATGACTCTGTGCGCAAGCGCAAGCGGACTGAATCAGAGTCTCTGGATAATATTCCACTTATCTCAGACGAAAGAGTAAGTATTTCGAAAAATCATGAACTTTCCGAGGAGTCTTCTTATCTTATATTACAGATCAACACGCTCGATAAGAAGTACAGACAGGTCCTCTTGATGAGGTATTATGATGCACTTTCTTACCAGGAGATTGCAGATCACATACATATAAGTGTTGGGACCGTAAAAAGCCGGCTATTCAAGGCGCGGGAACTTTTGAAACGGTCCATCGTGCGAGACGGGAAAGGAGAGGAGTACTTTGCTGACATGGTTTAAAAAAATTGACGGGAAGCTTCTGGAGCCAGAAGCAATGAGCCCGAGTGACGTGGCAAAGTCAGCGGATGCACGCGTACATCGTGGCCTGGACTCAGGCCTTAGAAAAGCCTTCGCATCACCCAAACTTACACCAAAGCATGATTCAAAGGCCTTTATGCAGCGCCTGGAGAAGGCCCTTGTTGCAACTGAACCGCGGACTGGCATTGCGGAAACGATAGGCGCTTACCTGGGCCGGTTCGCCGATGCGCTCAAGGCTAACAGCTACGCCGTTCCACGCTTCGCAAGCCTTGTCATTATTCCTGTAATTGGATTTGTGGTTTATACTTCGATGAATAAACCACAACCAGAAGCAACTATGGGTGACGTTGCAATGGGTAACTCTGGAGGAATGCTCCATGAAGAGATGGCCCCTGATGCCGGGCTTGAATCTATGGATTCGCAAGCCAGGAGCATCGAAGGCGTTTCAGAAGGCAAACTGGCGAGCGGTTACCCCGCAGAAAAGCCTGAGATGCGCAGCATGAAGGCTGAAGCAGAGTTTGATCAGGTTGCACAGGAGACCCTTACGATCCAGGAAGATCTCTTAAAGAAGAACCTTGAAATGGCGCCTAACGCTGCCGCAAAAAAATCCGCCCTGGCGCAATTGCTTGATTTCTACAAGAAAAGCGGAATGAAAGAGAAAGCCCAGAGCATAGAACGGGAGATTGAGCAGCAAAAACGTTGAATCGCCTTGCACGGGCCGTTCATAAACGCCGCCTGGCTAATCTTGAAATATTAGAAATCCATTCAGGGGATCACGACTTTGCCGCTTCCTTTTTCCCCCGTAGCATCCTCCTAAAAGCATTCGCAGAATTCACTGAAAACCCCGGCTATAAGCCGGATCCCAGGGGATCGCTGCGCGCGCGGCAGGCAATTTCCGATTTCTATCAAGCGAGTTTTGATTATTCTATTTCACCCGACCAGATCTTACTGACGTCGGGTAGCAGCGAATCCTATGCCTGGATCTTGCGCATCCTTGCCTCGGCTGGAGGTGAAACCGTTCTCGCGCCTTTGCCAGGCTATCCGCTCTTTGAGCATATTGCTGATTATTCTCGAATGAAATTGGTCCATTCTTTGGAGGATACAAGTGACAGAGTTCAGAGCCAGGAATTGCAAACGGACGCACCGGTTGCGACTCTTGCAGTATCGCCGGCCAATCCCACGGGCACCGTCCTCACCCGCGTTGAGTTGGCTGAGCTTGAGAATCGTACTCCTGCGATTATCTTTGATGAAGTGTTTTCCAGTTTCATCTGGAACTCTAGTGTAGCAGGCCAGCATTTTCCCAGGCCCAATCGTGCCCCACTTCGTTTCACTCTCAATGGAATTAGCAAGCTCCTTGCATTGCCCTGGCTTAAACTCTCCTGGATTCTTGTAGAAGGTGAATCGGATCGAGTTTCGAAAGCGCTGGATAGGCTGGATTTTATTTCAGATACGTTTCTGTCTGTGAATTCTTTCGCACAATTTGCCTTGCCTCAACTTCTTGAGGCGCGCCGTGAATTTGCTCCAGGCTATTTGGAATTATTTTCCAGACAAAGATTGGAGATGATCGAGACTTTGAATTCAATTCCTGGATTTCACGCAGATTTGCCGGATGGAGGATTTACGATCGTTGTTAAGTATGACGAGTCAATCAAGCTCGACGAGGAGGAGTTCGCAGTTCAACTTCTGGATCGCACAGGAGTCTACGTGTTTCCAGGTTATTACTTTGATATTGCTGGCGGAAGAAGTTTGGTGGTTTCGTTTCAACAGAAACCAGAACGATTCAAAGATGCGTTGGGACGCCTGGCTCAGTTTGCTTCCGGGCTATAAGTTGAGAAACGGGCCGCAGCCCGCGTTCAATGTTTGCCGGCGGTAGCCTTAGATGGCGATCTTTTCGATCTTTTGAACCTTGAACTGTGAACCAGCTTCAAGCTTGGCCAATTCACCCGGCTTCTTCCCAATCAGTGCACGACCCAGTGGAGACAGATAGGAAATGATGTTGCGATCTGCGTCTGCTTCCCATGGTCCAAGCAATGAATAGACGATAGTCTGACCGTCGTTGTTTTCAACTGTAACAGACGTTCCAATCGTAACGAGATCTGTTCTGATGCTTGCAGGATCCATGATCTGCGCGCGTTTGATTTCCTCATCAACACGAGTGATCTCAGCGCGAAGCTGTGTCTGACGCTCCATTGCGGCTTTGTATTCTGCGTTTTCGCGTAAATCTCCGCGCTCCTGTGCTTCACCGATGTCGCGTGAGTTTGCAGGCATTTCCACGTTGATCAAATGATCCAGGTGCTTCTTGCGCTGGGCCAAGCCTTCGTTCGTCACTAGAATTACATTATCTGCGGGCAGGAGATCGATGGATGATTCTTCCTGGCTCTCTTGTTCAACTGTTTCCTGTTGCGCCATGGAGAAATCAGGACGAACAGATGCCAGAAACTCCATAAAGTTCTCTTTCTGCGCGTCTGGCGCGTAGGGAATTTCTTTAAATAGCACGGCCATTTTGCGGACATTACTGATATCTGCGTCTTTTAAGAATGCTGGAAGGTCGCTCTTGCGAAGCGATTCAACCGTAATGTTTGTGCTTCCAAAAATCGCTTCAAGAGCCTGGTTCTTCAGGCGTGTTCCTTTCTTTTCAAGGTTCACAAGCGGTTTTAAGATCCTGAATACGTGCAGGAGTACATCTTCACGCGTAACTGGAATCCAATCGTAAGTCCATTGACCGGAAAGAACCGCGCGTGCAATCCAGAGGAAGATCTCAGGATATTCACGACTGCGCTTGAATGCGCGTTCTACGAATTTAACCAGTGCGTCCTTCTGACCCAGACGATTGAGTTCGTTGATAATAAAACTGCGCAGGTTGCTTGGAACATCAAAGATCAGCTCGCCCACGATTTCAGTGTAATCTGGACGTACTTTGATAATGAGCGATGCAAGCTCGCGCTTAAATTCAACGAACGGAGTATCCGTGGCAATCTTGAGCAGGCCTTTTGGAGTCTCCGCTTTTATTTGATCGATGATTTCCTGTTTTTTGATCTTACGACCCAGGTTGTCCCCGGAAGATTTCTCCGCCAGATCCAGGAAGAAATAGGAATGCAGACGTTTGAGTTTGTCTTTGCTATCTTCTTGAGCCAGGTAGTATTGCGTGCACAACTGTGCTGCACCGCTTGAAGCCTCATCTTTGAGCGTTTCAAGAGCGATTTCCATTTTAGCATTCCAGTCATTTGTGCTCTGGAACTTCAGGCTGAGTTCATCAGCGAGTGTGATCTCACGTTCGCGTAGAATCAGTTCATTCTTGTTCTTTGGATTGAATGCAAAGCGCGGATGCTTTTTGATTTCTGCTCTTGACCTGGTCCACCACTTAGACCAGTCATCGCCTTTGAGAAAGCGCATTACCTCTGTCTTGAGTTCGGCAAGGGAGATCTTATTTTGAAAACTAATGAGCAATGTCTCAAAGAACATTGGCACATCTTGCTCAAAGATTTCTTGCATTTCAGCCTGATTGCCGTACGTCCGCACCCAGATATGTTCCGGGTTCAAAGGCTGTAGACTTGAAATGGCCATCTGAATGGACATTTTCTGTGCTGGATGGTCTTTGAAGTCGATGATCACTTGATCTTTGTCAATTTCTGTGATCTTGCCCACACCGCGTGTACGGTGATGTACAAAGTTATCCTTATCAAATACAATGTTGCGTTCGAAGCTTGCAATGCATGGACCCACAGCCTTCTTGTGGTTGGTAAGGTCTGACATTTTCAAGAATTCATTTAGAAGGGAATGATTCTCATATTTAGTGCGGTAAGCGCGAACCAGATCCGAACGAGCGCGCGAATTGGGTTCATATTCAAGAACCTTTTTCAAGAGCACAATTGTAGTATTCCAATCTTCTACTTTTTTATAATGCTCAACGAGGTTTGCATAATAAGCGGCAATGCTTCCAGGTTCTTGTAGTCTTTAACGCGAGCGTATGCTTCACCGGCTTGCTTCAGGAAAACAAGGGCTTTTGCTGGATCTTCTTCAATGATTGACTGTGCGTACTTGCGGGCAACGTCAGGATTCTTCTTATCTACTGCCGCCAGTTTTTCAAGGTACGGTTTGAGTTCTTTTTTACCACGCAAACGTTCTGTAGATTCAACTTTGGCGCGGAGTGCAATGCGGTTTGAGTCGTCTGCTGCAAGGATTGCGTCTGCAATATGGTCTACAATAGGCCAGCGTGCTGAGTTTCTGAAGTCTTCCAGCAAGGAGCGGAGGTGCTCAACGCCAGCATCGTCTCCGCCAGCGAATTGAATGCGGCCGAGGACATAGCGGGATACAAGTGAGTCTGGATTATCCTTGAGATTCTCTTCCAGGCTGTGAATAAGCTCTGATTTTTTATCAGAAGATTGAATTTCCTGGATCAACTCGTCCAGTGTCTTGATCTTTTGAAGCTGTACGGACGAAATGTCACGCGCTAGCTTCTCCTCGTTCAAGTGGGAGTAGAGTCTGGATACGACCGGATCCTGTATTGTGTCTGTGCTCATCAGGAATTTACTGCTTATTCTCTATAAAATGGGATTACATCCACAATCCCGACAAACAGGATAACGGTCAAACCCTTTCGATACGACATGGTTTGATTTGAAAAAAGACCGTGCCGCGCAAAGTCTGGTCAATGGCCTTCCCAGAGTTTTCTTCAAATCGTAAACGCAAGGATGTAGAACTCGACATTCTGGATTTCTGGAAGAAAAAGAAGATTTTCGAGACGCAGGTCAAAGCGACAGCTAAAGGCCCCCGTTTTGTCTTCTTTGAAGGCCCACCCACCGCAAATGGCAAGCCAGGCATTCATCATGTACTCAGCCGGGTGTTCAAAGACATCTATGTGCGTTATTACGGACAGCGAGGATATCACGTCCCCAGGATGGCAGGTTGGGATTGCCATGGTTTGCCCGTGGAGCGTGAGGTAGAAAAGGCACTCGGGATCACGGCAAAGTCAGAAATCGAAGAAAAGGTCGGCCTTGAGAAGTTCAATCATCTCTGTCGCGAGAGTGTTCAGAAGTATGTATCCGACTGGAATGTGTTCAGCGAACGCCTGGGCTTCTGGATCGATCTAAAGAATGCTTACTATACAATGGATAATTCTTACATCGAAGCGGTGTGGGGATTGCTCAAGAACCTCTGGGATAAATCACTCATTGAAAAGAGCTACAAAGTAGTTCCAGTAGATCCAGTCATGGGCTCAACCTTATCTGATGCAGAAGTTGCCCTTGGATACAAAACAGTAGAAGATCCGTCGCTTACAATACGTTTCAAAGTTGCAGCAGCGTCTGGTCCATTCGCGGGTGCGTCAATTCTAGTCTGGACGACTACTCCCTGGACTCTTCCTGGAAACGTAGCTCTTGCCGTTTCCCCGGATTCAGAATATGCCCTGGTTGAAATCAGTTTTGAAGAAGCGCCTTCAGAGAGGGTGATTTGCGCCACGGCCCTTCTAGAATCGCTCCTGGCCAATACAAAAGTAAAATCGCATAACGTTATTAAGTCGTTTAAAGGAAGCGAGCTGGCTGGCCTTGCATACGAGCGCCTGTTCGATTGGGCTCCGCTGGTAGACACCAATGCAGACAAGAAAGCGTTTTACGTAATCACCGCCGATTTCGTGACCATGGATACAGGTTCTGGAATCGTGCATATTGCTCCGGCCTATGGGGCAGACGACCTTGTAGCCGGGCAGGCACAGAATCTGCCAATTTTGCATCCAGTAGGCCTCGATGGGAAGTTTTCGCTTGGTCCAATGAAAGATATCTTCTTTAAAGAAGCAGATCCGCAGATCATCCGCCTGCTTAAAGAGCGCGGCCTTGTATGGAAATCAGAGCGTTATTCGCATGAGTATCCGTTTGGATGGAGAACTGGCGCGCCCTTGCTATATTTTGCAAAAGATGCCTGGTATATTCGCACAACTCGTCTCAGATCAAAGATGATCAAACACAATGAGAAGGTCAACTGGGTGCCGGAGCATGTTAAAGAAGGCCGATTCGGCAACTGGCTTGTAAACAATCGGGACTGGGCGCTTTCGCGTGAGCGCTACTGGGGCACGCCACTCCCTGTTTGGACAGATGGTGAGAACTATAGAATTATTGGAAGCCTGGCCGAGCTTGAAAAGCTTACAGGGAAAAAATTAACCAAACTCGACCTCCACCGGCCGCATATTGATCGTATAACGTTCAAAGAAAAGGCCCCGGTTAAAAAAGCTGGAAAAAAATCCGGAGCTGGTTCGGTTGCAAAGCCAGAAGTACGCGAATGGAAAAGAGTTCCTGAAGTAATCGATTGCTGGTTTGATTCTGGTGCCATGCCGTACGCGCAATGGGGATTTCCCGTTCGGGGAAAAACGGACTTTGCAAAATACTTTCCGGCAGACTTCATCTGCGAAGCTGTCGATCAAACGCGCGGTTGGTTTTACACGCTCCTTGCAATTTCGACTATGGTCTCAGATAAGAGCAGCTACAAGAACGTAGTTTGCCTGGGCCACGTCCTGGACGGAAAGGGCGAGAAGATGTCCAAGAGCAAAGGTAACACTGTCGATCCTTACCAGGTATTTGATCTGCACGGTGCCGATGCCATTCGCTGGTATTTTCTGGTGGGCGCACCTCCTGGAAATTCGCGTAAGATGGGCCAGCCTGGAACAGATCAAGATCCTGTTGGCGATGTATTTGCGTTCTTTAACATGCTGCTTAACAGCGCTGGATTTCTCTCACTCTATGCCAACATTGATAAGATAAAAATCCACAAATGGGATACTGAGCCCGTTAAAGGGGCACTTCCGTTTAAACAACGACCGGATATCGATCGCTGGATTCTTTCGAGACTGCAACAGCTGATCAAAGAAGTTACGGATGCAATGAATGCCTATGATGCGCAGAAGGCAGGAAAGCTTATGGAGCTTTTCGCCGACGATCTTTCGAACTGGTATATAAGGCGGAATCGCAGACGTTTCTGGAAAGGGGAACGCGACGCAGAAAAACTCACCGGATTTGATACTCTCTATCGCTGTCTTACAACGCTTTCGCGTCTTGCAATGCCATTTGTCCCATTTCTCGCAGAAGAATTGTTTCGCGGCCTTGTGACTTCACAGGTTAAGGGTGCCCCACTCAGCGCAAATCTGGCCGGCTGGCCCAAAGCTGATTTCAAGAATCTATACGATGCAAAAACTCTGACGGAAGGGGACCTGGTATTGCAAGCAGCATCGCTTGGCCGGGCAGTGCGCGCGCAATCTGGAATTAAGCTCAGACAACCGCTTTCGCGCATTCGAATTTTTGCAACGAACAAGTCCGCAAAAGCTGCAATCGAGAAGAACCGCGATGTCTTGACCGACGAGCTCAACGTAAAACAAATCGAATTTCTAAATGATGCTGCCGGTCTAATCGACTATCGAATCCGCCCAAATCTTCCCGTGCTCGGAAAGAAGTACGGCGCGCATATGAAGGCCGTCCAGGAATTCTTTAAGTCCGTGCAAAATCCAACTGAAATTGCCCGTAGTCTACGCGATGGAAAACCGCTTACAATTGAAGATCAAGGTAAGGCTCTGACGCTTGCTGAGGCTGATGTTTTGATCGAGCCAATATCTGCCGCGGGAACCACCGGAGTTGAAGGTAATGGAATGACAGTCGTTCTAGATACGGAACTTACAGAAGATTTAATCCAGGAAGGAATCGTGCGCGATCTGGTTCGCCAGGTCCAGGAACTCAGAAAGGCGTCAGGCTTTGAAGTTACTGATCGGATCATTCTTTCAATCGAAACGGACCCTGTGACGTTAGCTGGAATTGAAAAGTTTAAAGGCTACATTGAAGAAGAAGCGCTGGCAAAAATCCGGAGCGATGTTTCGGGTCAGAGTCAGGGCGAATCGGAATTCGAAATCGACAGTAAGAAGATAAAAGTGCGCGTGTTTCTGGCCAGGGCCTGAATCGTGCTGATACGTCGCCTAACCGGGACCGGTTAGGCGGCTTGGCGTATGAACGATACCTGGATCGTCGTGAAATTCAGGGCATAAGATTTGCTACGAAATACTCTGCATCGATTTCGGACGTCCAGGCTGACACGTCCCCATAGTACTGTAGCATGCACCTGCGACAGGTCCCGGTTGACAATTTTGGGTTATCTGCTACAGTGCGCCCTTCTCTGCGGCAGTTGCCTCCAATGCCTGAGACCTCTGATCCCACCTCCAAAAAGAGGAAACCACCCTCGGGGGCGGGGGATCTGTGCCCGTGCGTCAATTGCCCAGGGCAGACGAGCGGACGGTGATGCAGATGCGATCCTCGTCGAGAGCGGCGCGCAGATTTTTTTGAACGATGGTTGGAAGTTCCGGATGCGCCTTGATGAATGCATCGAGCTTCGACGTGCTTGCTTCCGAACAACTGCTCAGAGCAACATTGCGACTGAATAGTTTTGTAAAATTCAAATCACGATGATTGTGAAGATCTGCCATTGCAGAATACAGATCATCAATCATAGCTGTCTGGAGGGCTTCCTGTTGATACGGGAGATAACTGTTCATGGAATGCTTGAGATACGCCTCATGCACCTTGCCCGGAGTTCTAATTTCCGCAAGAGCTTCGCGCTTCTTTGCAATATCGGGTATCGCCATTTTGCATGCGAACGCCATTTTTTGTCCATCTTCGGAAGGATCGCGTTTCAGTTCCGATTCAACATCAGGCAAATATTCTGCGGACGCAATGCTCAATCTTAGAAGCACGGCCCAGCGGCGATTCTGATCGATCTTGATTCCATCAGGTCCCCGGCCAAGCATCCGGCCAAGGAGCGAAACGACCGGTTTGCTTTGGGCGGATTGGACAAGAGCATCGAACCAGACCCAGCGTTCCGGCGTATCGGCTGCACGCTTGAAGCGATCGAGCAGAACTGCCTCGATTTTTTGTTGAGTCGACCCTGATCCTTCCATTCCCGCAAGGTAACGTACCACGGAAGGACTCTGATACGAACCTGCCAGGTTTTCAAGAACCGCGCTAAGCACTACTGAATCGGATTCTGTCTTAAGTGCCGCGATTAGCAATTCAGTGTAGTCGCTCAGTTTCATTTTTCCACCGCGCACATCTTCCCATAGAATTTGCCAGAGCATAGTGCGCAGAAGTGGCTCGCTTTTTGGGTCAAGAACAATCGGTCCGATTTGCTTTCTTTGTTCAGGATCCAGTGAAATTCGCGTGTAATCTTCGTCTCTGTGATTCGGGAATACGAATTCCGGACAGGCCATGTCCGCGATTGTAATGTCCGTTCGAGTTCCCTGATAGGTAACAGGCAGAGATTTCAGTAGGACACGATTTCCTTTTGCATCTTTGCCAAAGAATGAAACGAGAGTCATATGTCGCTTAACGGGAGCGTCCCCGGAAACTGCGAATTGCTCAATGGTGAGGGCCTGGAGTTTTCCAGAAGTGCATGTCGTGCGAAGACGGACTCCGGAGAGTCCAGCAGAACTCAGCCACTCGGTTTGCCAGGAGGTTAAATCGCTTCCGGCACTTTCTTGAATCGCTGCCATGAAGTCGGCAAGCGTTGCATTAGAAAACTTGTGTTTCTTAAGATAAATCCTTATTCCATCGCGGAACTTTGTTGCACCAACCTGGAAAGCCAGTTGCTTTAGGGTGGCCGCTCCCTTGCCGTACGTTATTCCATCGAATGCAGCAAAAGCGCTCGATGTGTCTGAAACGCCCGATTGAATTGCATGCGTCGTAGGGAGCCGATCCTCCCCGTAGGCCCAGCGTTTCATTCTTAGATTGAAATACTGCCACGATTCTTTGAACTCCGTGTTTTCCATCATAACGAGGCCTGCCATGTAACTTGCAAAGCTTTCGTTTAGCCAGAGGTCATCCCACCATTTCATGGTTACCAGATCACCAAACCACATGTGCGCCAGTTCATGCAGAATCAAATCTGCGCGAGCAAGTTTTGCCATTCGTGTTGGTTTGCTTCGAAATACATATCGCTCCGTCAGGGAAACGGCCCCAACGTTCTCCATTCCACTCCAATTGAAATCAGGAATGATGATTTGATCGTACTTTGGAAACGGATACGCCACATCAAAATATTTCTCATAGAACTCAAAACCCTGTTGTGTAATCAAAAACCATTCTTTGGGCTCCATGTATTGAGCCAGGGTTCTGCGTGCAAAGAGGCGAAGAGGAGTTTTTCCGGCCTTTGACTCCCATTTTGCGTACGGGCCAGCATGCAGTGCGATTAAGTACGTGCTGAATTTGGGCGATTCAGGAAAAGTCCATGTGCGACGGGCTCCTGCAGGTTTGATTGATGTTTCGCGCACGGCTGAAATCACTTCCCAGCTCGCTGGTGCGTCTACCGTCAGGCGATATGTTGCTTTAAGATCGGGTTGATCAAAACAGGGGAAAAGCTGATTTGCAGCGTACGGTTCAAAATTTGTATAAAGATACGTGTTCTGATCGAGTGGATCTTTGAATCGGTACAGACCATCGCCGGTCGTACTGTAGGGGTGCGTGTACGTAATCGTGATCTTGTTTGCTCCGACCTTCAGGCTATCGCTTAGAGTCAGATATGCACCATTGTATGCTGGTTTTTGTTCCTGCCCATTTACCGTGAGATGACCAATCACGCCGTAACCAAAATCAAGCCGCAAGGGTTTGTCTATGTTAGTGAGGGTGAAGGTGACAGTTGAACTTCCCGTAAAATTGGCCTCCGTGCCTATCTGGAGTTTCATATCGTAGCTTATGCTCTTGATGCGTTCCGATCGCTCTGCCGCCTCAGCCCTTGTGAGTTTGGCATTCGGGTTTTCTTCTGAATAAATTGACTGCAATTTCAGGCAGAATATGAAAACAATCAGGAGTAGGTTTCGCATGTTCTGAAAAAACCTCCCGCGTCTTACCTGTCAGGTTTTTTTGTTAAATTTCATTTGCCAGAATTGCGACCGAACCCATCATTTCCAAATGGCGCGAACACCCGTAAAAAAGACCAGCTTCCTTGAGGCCGTAGCCGCCTGCATTCAACACGAAAAAGAAGTATTTCAGTTCTATTTCCAGCAGGCAGAAGCGCTGCCGGAGGGCCCGGTCAAGAAGCTATTTTATCAGCTTGCAGAAGATGTGGAAGAACACATCAAGATGATAGGTGAAATCTATTCGCAGGTTCAAGGCGGGGAAGGTCTTCCTAACCTCAAGATGGCTTCTGAAGTCCAGAAGTTTAATAGCACATCGCTTCAAATCCTGATGCGTCGCCTGGATCGCAACACTGCAAGTGCAACGCGTGGAAACGAAATCGAAGCGGTTAGCCTTGCAACGCGCGAACATGAAGACGCAGCTGCATTCTATACTCGTATGAAAGATAAATTCGAGGACAAGGGGATTCAGGTTCTATTTGGTCAGCTAGCAAACTTCCAGGAAGAGTGCAGACTGCTTCTCGAATCTTACTCCACTTACATGACGCAGGGAACTCCTGCCAGCCAACCTTCAACTTACTGGGAAGAATAAAATGAAATTGTCCGCATTCAGAGCGGTCCGGCCAAGGCCGGACCTGGCGGGAGAAGTTGTTTGCCTGCCATATGACGTAATGAGCACAGAAGAGGCGCGGGAAATGGCGCGCGGTAAACCTTCGTCGTTCTTGCATGTGATTCGTTCAGAAATTGATTTGCCGCCGGAAACAGACGCGCATACGGATGCAGTGTACAACCTGGCCAAGCAGAATCTAGAAACGATGCTCGCGGAAGGTCGCATGCTCCAGGAGACAGCTCCGGCGCTCTATGTCTATCGCCTGGTAAAGGATGGGCGCAATCAGACCGGAATTGCAGCACTCAATCATATTGACGATTATCTAAGCGATCATATCAAGAAGCACGAACTAACTCGTCCGGATAAAGAAGAAGATCGTCTACATCACATTGACACGACTGGCGCAAATTGTGAGCCTGTTTTCCTGGCCTTCAAATCAAGCGAGCAGCCAGAAATTGCAAAAATCCTGAATCAGGTTGCTGATTCGCAGAAACCTCTCTATGACGTTACGGCTGAAGATGGCGTCCGTCATATCCTCTATTCAATTGAGCCCGGTGAGTTGCAAAATCGCCTGACGGCTAAATATCAAGCATTGACTGCGGTTTATATTGCTGACGGGCATCACAGAAGTGCATCCACCGTGCGCGTCGGAAAGAAACGCCGCGAAGCAAATGGGCCGGGATCGCATGAATGGTTTCTGGCTGTTACTTTTCCGGATGTTGATCTTAGAATTATGCCATACAATCGCATAGTAAAGGATCTAAACGGGCTTTCAGTAGATGGATTTCTTGCCAGAGTGAAGGAATCGTTTGATGTAAGCGAAGGTAAAGGACAGAGTGCGCTCCATACAATCTTTATGCTTCTAGGTGACAAATGGTACACCCTGAAGGCTAAGTCTGAAAGCCATCAGGGTGCAGACGCAATTGGACGTCTTGATGTGAGTATCCTTCAAGATCGTTTGCTTGCGCCAATCCTTGGAATTCAGGATCCCAGAACTTCAGAGAGAATCGCATTTGTTGGAGGAATCCGCGGCGAGGGTGAGCTAGTAAAACTTGTATCAAGTGGCGCCTGGAAAGTTGCATTCTCCATGTATCCTACGTCCATGCAGGAGCTGTTTGATATTGCAGACGCAGGTCAGATCATGCCGCCCAAATCAACCTGGTTTGAACCCAAGCTGCGCAGCGGATTTCTAGTTCACAAGTTCTAGAATTTTGCTCCTGGACTGGGAGGGCATGCCTGATGGCTGCCTTAGCCGGCCGGTTCTGATTTAGTCTTGCCGTTTCGCGGAATTCTAAAGGCAAGGGTGAACAGGCAGATCACAGCCGCGCCCACATAGGCAGCCCCAGGGAAATACACCTGCGCATCCGGTCTGGTAAACTGCACAAATAGAAACGTAAATATAAACGGCGCTATCACCGAGGACAAACTTCCAAGTGCAACAAGGCTTCCCTGGAGTTCTCCTTGTTCGTTATCCGGTACATGTTTGGCCGCCATCGACTGCAGCGCTGGCATTGCAATTCCAGAGAGTGAGAAAAATAACATCACAGGATACATCATCCATCCAGAAGTTACGAGGCCAAAGAGCAGAAAGGTTATAGCTTCAATCGCGATTCCAATCGTAAGGGATCTTTGTTCGCCGAGTCTAGGAATCAGGATTCGAGTCAGCACACCCTGGGAAATTCCGATCATGACTCCGACAAATGTAAGCGACAATCCGACTTCAAATGCAGACCAACCAAACTTGGTCTGCGTATACAATGTCCAGTTTACCGGATGAACCTGCCCGGCGAGGAATAACAGGAAATAAATCCAGATAAGTCCAAGGATAGGCGAGGGTTTTAGAATCTTCACAATCGATGTGAAAGGATTGAGATTCTTGATCTGGATTTGCCTGCGATTCTCAAGCGAAAGCGATTC
>JAIOPQ010000018.1 GCA_021413825.1 Spirochaetia bacterium
GGATCCCGATCCCCTTTCACTGATGCTTGAATCCGCCTGCCATCCGGATATTCACCGAAGAAGACCAGATCGTAAAAGCCATTTTCACGTTCAGATTGTGAAGGACCGTCTCCTGGTTTGAGTCCACTTCCAGAGAATGGATTGGCTTTGGCTGCAGCGTCTACCAATGCACGACTGGCTTCGCCCAGAGTTGTAAGCAACATCTCATCGTACACAAAATCGGCGCCGTATTCGTGTTTTAGAAGAAAATTGGTCCGATGAACGTTCTTGGTATTGATGGGTGCCATCATAAATGGGACGGCCCATACACCAGCGGATGAATCATATTCCGGAACTATGCCCGATGGTTGATCCGGCCCCTGAAACCCTGGAGTAAGCGCAAAAGGATTTGTTAAGTAACCGCGAATCGCCGGATCCTTAATGGAAGCGCGAAGGGTAGCTTTCATGCTGGCCATGGTTCCGCCTGAGGCGCTTCCCTGCATTTTGCGAACGCGACCTTTTACGCGCGGCGCCGGAGCACCGAATTTCTTTTTAGCAGCCTGCTGTAAGAACCACACTCCCAGATCAGACGGAACAGAATCAAACCCGGCAGAGAACACAATTCGAGCACCGCTCTTTTTTGCAGCCGCTTCATGCGCATCGATCATAACGCGCATCCATGCTGGCTCGCCACATAAATCGAGATAATCCGTTCCGGTTGCCGCACACGCTGCTACGAGATCAGAACCGTAGAGCTGATATGGACCCACTGTTGTAAGAATAATCCGAGCACGTTCGCACATAGAAACAATCGAAGCCTGATTAGAAGCATCGGCTTCAATCATTGGTGTGTCCCCGGGTGCGCCTACGAGATCCCTGACTTCAGCAAGTTTGCTTGCGCTTCTACCGGCCATTGCCCAGCCTTTGATGCCACGCTGAGTCAGATACTCTACTACGAGGCGGCCCGTAAAACCACTGGCACCATAGACAACAATATCGAATTCTTTCTTGCTCATATGTTACCTGCACGCCGTGGGCGCCGGAAGTCAAAACGATTTTAGGGGAAAATCTTTCTGATTGAGTGGCCTTGCCGATCGCATTACGTCATCGCGTCCGCCGACAAAGTGAAATTCCTGCCAGATCAACGCCGCAGTAAATTTAACATGGCCAGATAACGCAGCCCGCAGATCAAAAGAACGTTACATAGCCTGCATCGCTCAGTTATTTGATTTGCCATAACACTATGCAATGAGCAGGCCCAGCAGGGCATGGGTCAAATAACGGGTCCTTGCTCTTCCGCTTGCGAATTGACCTTCTATCAATAGGTTTGCAATGCCGTGCAGCATGGACCAAACTGCCAGAGCATGAACGCGCCTATCTTTATGCGCCGGAATAAGGCCACTTGTGCGACACTCTTCAACAATAGTAACGAGCTGGTTGAATGATTTCTCTGCTGCTTCTGCCAGAGTGGGATAGGCCGTTCTGTCTCGAATAAGACCGCTGAACATAATCCTGAATTGCTCTGGATGATCCAATGCAAACTCAACGTACGCACGGCCGGATTCAAGATATTGTTTCCGTTGCGTTGTTGCACGCTTCTGATAAACCTCCACACGGCGGACTAGACCCAGGAAGCCTTCCTCAGCAATCGAAGCCAGCAGATCTTCCTTATTTGCAAAATGTCTGTATACTGCCGCATGACTCACGCCGGCAACCCCTGCTACCTCGCGCAAACGCAGCCCCGAGGCACCTTCGCGACTAAGAAGAGTAATCCCGGCGCGAACCAGTTCTTCTCTGAGATTTCCATGGTGATATGGCTTCTTCATACGTGACTTGTCCAGGGTTGCAGGGAAGGATAAAAAATCAATTTAAAATGTTGCCATTGGTCACATCGATGTTTCCAATGGTTACATTCAATCATTGAGATTTAAGGTTCGGCAGGAGGTCGCTATGTCTTTTGTGGGTACAAAGTATAAGTCAGCAGAAGTAGATTCAGGATACGATGCAATTGTTGTGGGCTCCGGAATGGGCAGCCTGGCTACGGCTGCACTGCTCTCCAAAGCGGGAAAGAAAGTCCTGGTCCTTGAGAAACATTATACTGCTGGTGGTTTCACACACAGCTACAGTCGACACGGCTACGAATGGGATGTGGGAGTTCATTACATTGGTGAAGTCCATAAACGACTTTCTCCTCTGCGCGTGCTCTTTGACCTCATCACAGATGGGAAATTGGAATGGGCGTACATGGAGGAAAACTACGACAGCTTCTTCTTTGGCGAGGAACGCTACGACTTCATAGCCGGCGAAGAGAAATTCCAGGCAAACCTGCTCAGGCATTTTCCATCTGAAAAAGAAGCTCTAAAGAACTACGTAAAACTAATCAAGGCAGCAAACAAACTGGCAATTCCTTTTGTATTCAGTCGCAAGCTTTTCGGGGATACGATTGGTAAGCTTGCCTCCCCTCTATCTGATTCTATTCTCGCAAAATACGTCAGGCGAACAACGGGTGAAGTTCTCGCAGACCTGACTGCCAATAAGAAACTCAGGGGAGTTCTCGCAGGTCAATGGGGGGACTACGGCTTGCCGCCTGGAAAGTCCAGTTTTCTGATTCATGCTGCGGTTGCACAACATTACCTGGATGGCGGAAATTTTCCTGTGGGTGGCGCATCGCAAATCGCGCGCACGGTTGAAAAAGTAATTCAGAAAGGCGGGGGAAAGATTCTAGTAAACGCAGGTGTAAGCGAGATACTTGTGCGAAACGGCAACGCAATCGGTGTGCGCCTGGAAAACGATCATGAGATTCTTGCAGACCGCGTGATAAGTGGAGCTGGATATTTTAACACCTTTGGCAAATTGCTTTCCAAAGAGAATGCAGAACTCGTTCAGGGTCCGGCCAACCTAAAAACGATTCAACCCTCAATCGGGCATGTATGTCTCTATACTGGTATGAAACATACAGCACAGGATCTGAAACTTCCAACAGGAAATCTCTGGCTCTATGACGATTACGATCACGACGCAACTATGGAGCGATTCCTCAAGACACCAGAATCGGATTTCCCTGTGGTCTATATTTCCTTTCCCTCGGCCAAGGATCCTGATTGGGAAAGAAGCCATCCAGGAAAATCCACAATCGATGTTGTGGCCCCGGCTCCCTACGCCTGGTTTGAAAAATGGAAAGGAACACCCTGGCGTAAACGCGGGCCTGGCTATGAAGAGTACAAAGAAGAGCTTTCGCAGAAATTGCTTGAACAGGTTTACAAACACGTCCCGCAGACAAAGGGAAAAATTGATTATTATGAACTCTCAACCCCTCTCTCAACGGAACATTTTGGAAACTATGCTGGGGGTCAACTCTACGGAATAGATCATACCGTTAGTCGCTTTAACCAGGACTGGATACGCCCAGAAACAGCCATCAAGAATCTCTACGTAACCGGACAAGATTTACTGTTCTGCGGTGTTGCAAGCGCGCTCAGTTCGGGTGTTCTGACAGCGGCCAGTATCCTTGGAAATGATATGGCCCGTGTAATCCCAGGATTTGGAAATCAGATGCGAAAGGCAAGTTAGTCAAGGTAAGTCCGGCCGGGCGTAGATGAAGTTGACGACGGTGCGCTTCGACCCATTCGTGAACCCATTGTGCGCCGGCCTGCCCTTTTACTCCTTTGTCTAACTGTTAACTGTTTTCCGGGCGCAACCAATAACCTACCCGAACTGGCTATCCTTCTCTCCAGGTCTGGTTTGAATTTTATCCCAACCGACGGACGGGTGAAATCATTTCAGAAGATTGATGACCTCACCGGCGGCCTGACCGGGGGGCTTGAGGACACTGGTTTTTTTGGACGAGGGTCAGTTGCTCTGGGTGATCTGGATGGCGACGGTATCATGGATCTTGCAGCCAGTGCGTGGGCAGATGACGATGGCGGGCTGGATGTGGGTGCCGTCTGGATTCTATTTATGAATCGGGATGGAACGGTACGATCGCAGCAAATCATCAGCCTGCTTGATGGCGGATTCGGAACCGGGCTTGCCAGTGGCGACTACTTTGGCTATTCGCTGGCACCACTGGGCGATGTGGATGGAGATGGAATTCCTGACCTGGCTGTAGGCGCACCAAAAGCGAATGACGGGGGAGGATTTCGCGGAGCTGCATGGATTCTATTGCTCAATCGAGATGGCACGGTTAAATCTAAACAGAAGATCAGCAGCCTCACTGGTTTTGCGGGAATAAACGACAACGATCAGTTTGCATCAACCCTCGCGGCTGGCGGTGACATGGATGGGGATGGAGTACGCGACGTGATTGTCGGCGCTCCGTTCACCGACGACGGCGGATCGGATCACGGAGCCGTGTGGGTGATATACTTAAACGCGAACGGCACGGCCAAAACCCAACAGAAGATTAGTGAAACCTCGGGCGGTTTCACGGGGACCCTTGCGAATTTGGATTACTTCGGTTCAGAAGTGGCTATGCTTGGCGACCTGGACGGAGATGGCGTACGCGATTTAGCAGTTGGCGCCGGCTCTGCAGACGATGGTGGAACGGACCGTGGTGCTACCTGGATATTGTTTATGAATTCAAACGGAACTGTTAGGTCGCAGCAAAAGATTAGTAGCACGTCCGGTGGTTTCACCGGAACGCTCGCTGACAATGACCTATTCGGCAGCCTCGGGATGGTGGGCCCTGGAGATCTCAACGGTGACGGAATACCGGATCTAGTGGTTGGGGCAGTAGGCTCGGATGATGGTGGAACGGATCGCGGCTCTGCATGGGTTGTCTTTCTCAACAGAAATGGCACAGTAAAGAACCAGCAGAAAATCTCAACCCTGGAAGGAAATTTCACAGCCACGTTGGTCAACAGCGCATTGTTCGGAGGAGGGAGTGGAAGTTTGGGTGATCTAGACGGCGATCTGGTTCCAGATATAGTCATCGGCGCCTCCAACGCTCCTGGTGGTGGGTCGGGTCGTGGTTCTATGTATGTTCTTTTCTTAGCGCCAGCGCCGTGATGAAAGCACAGCCGTATTAGAACTTATTAAAATAAGCGGACCTCGCAACTGCGGGACAAAAGCTTCCCTTTGCCCTTGGATCTATTTCCAACGGCTGCTGATTATTTCCATTTCCAACAAGTGGAAAAGAATAGATCTTCCCGTTTGTTGCAAGCACTCCACCATCAAACGCCGAAACTCCCGTACCCCAACCGGATCCAAATGTGGTTTGAGTTCGCGTGGCCGGATCAAAATCAATGACGCTTCCGGCATTTCTTGGCATTAGATAAACATGACCGTTAGGCGCAAGGACTGCACTCAGGTAGTTGCCACCGCCTCCAGTATTTCCATAGGTGTTTACAGAGCGGGTGCTGGGATCAACTTCTAGAATTGATGTTGAGTTGAAGCCAGTCACGTAGATCTTTCCCGAGGGAGCCAGGACACCTCCAAAATAACCGTTAGCCGTCAATGTTGGACCAAATTGCGTAATGGTTCTTGTCTCAGGATCAATCTCAGCCATTTGCACTCCGCCGCTAAACGGCGTTGCATAGATCTTCCCATTGAAAGCCAGGACAGCTCCCCCACCATAGTTGGTTCCCAGCTGCGCCGCACCAAAGACCGTCGCCGTCCCGGCAACAGGATCGATTTCAAGCGCTCCACTTGCACCGGATGCCTGGCCTGTACAATAAACCTTGCCATTGGGAGCAAGAACTCCTCCAGCGCACATCACGCTACTATTGGTTCCTGACAGGGTCGATGTGGTTCCGGTATTGGGGTCAAGTATTACAGGGTTGATGGCCGTATTACTATGCGGAATTTCAAGCAATCGTCCGGTCGGTAGAAGAACCAGGCCTGATCCAGTACTACCCGTTGGCCCAACGAGGCTGACATTCAAAGAACCTGGATCGATTTCCACGAACTGAATGGCCCCAAACCTTGCTCCATATAATTTGCCGTTAGGCGCCATCGCTCCGCCTTCCCACTTACCGGCCCCATTCACAGAGGGACCAAACAGGCGAGTAGTGCCTGTTCCGAACGAACCCAATGCCACCTGGCTTTGCACATAGGCCTGAACCCTTGAAGCCAACGAGGGCTGGATGATAGAAAAATCACTTATGTCAGGCCCGCACAGATCCTGAAATGTGTTTTCATAATACAGCAACAGTACTGCCAGCGGTGCGTAATCGCTCCCTGGAATCCTGGGAGCACAGCTCACGATAACAGTAAAAGCTATACCCGAAATCAGCGAGGCCAACCCTTTTAACAAAAAATTCACGTATGCCTTACAGGCTCGTTGCAGTTGATTTGCGAGACGCAAAGGCCACGTCAGGCGACCACTACCCTCGCTTAAGACAGGAGCTTGCATGGGCCACGGCACAGCGCACAGATGAAGACCACCGATAGCCAGGCAACAAGAAAACAAGGCGGAAACCCCGTTTAACACAATAAGTGCAGCATCAACGCAATCAGTAGTGGTAAAATTCAGGGTAAGGGAATTGTCCCGGTTTTGCGCGCAGAAGCGTCCTGGCACCTCAACGTCGAAGCCGGGACAGAAATCTTCCTACTTTCCAGGACCGGGCGGCATGATATTGGTGTTTATGGAAAGCCCGTCGCCTTTAGCGGTTAACGTTGTTTTAACCTCAGCAACCTTGCCACCTTCAACACGAATTGCATATGCATGTCCGCGCGTTCTCTCGTACAAGAAGACTCTGTGCTCAATACGGTCACGGTATAGAAAGATTCCATTCTCAGAAAATGCAGAACCCATGGGTGGCATCCGATTTTCCGCTTCTTCGTTTTGATCCAGTGAAATTACCCGTTCAGGCAGGCCATACGTTTCCACAAGTTGTTGCCTTGTCATGCCGACGATCCCGTCGCTCGGCAATTTTTCCGCGGCGGAAGCCACTCCAGAATAGTTATAGCTCAAACAGGAAAGGGACAGCATGGAAACCATCCCCGCCATCCCGCTTAGAATCTTCGGGCTCAATCTTATATTCCGATTCATAAACACCTCAAGTGGTTGATCTATCAACTCAACCCCTGGTCGCAGAAAAGGTTCCCGATTTTTTTCAGTCCAACGAACAGTCTTACCTGTTTGCAAGCGCGGAGGAAATAACGTCATCTGTCTGTGCCCAGCGCATCTGTGTTTGGGTTTGTGTGGCAAGCTCTGCCCTGGATATACCCATGGAAGCATTCTGTTGTGAATCCGATACTCTGTTAGAAAACAGAAATACCGAGGATGCAACCGTGATTGCTGCCGCTGTAGCACCGGCTATGCGCTTGATTGCTCTTGACTTCCTTGTTCTTGAAACCACATGCAAACGGGTGCGCTCCGTGAAACTGGAATCTGCCTGCAGGCCATCTATAATTCGATTTAGCTCTTCGCGTTCTTTCATGCATCCCTCTCTATTACATCCGCTTGCAGTCTTCTTGCAAGCGCTTCCTTTGCCCGCGCAAGGCGCGACTTAACGGTTCCCGTGGATATTTCAAGCTTCTCTGCAATCTCCTTTAATTTCATTCCGCTCAGCCGCATCTGCGTCACCTGTTTGAATGCGGCCGGTAGTCCTTTCAGGTGACCCGCAAGGCGTGCGTGCTCGTCGGCCTGTGTCTGACTTTCTTCCGCTTCTTGATGGTCGAGCTTGCCTTCCTTTTTGAAATTCCAGTCGTGCTTGATCAATGCGATGTAATCCCGATTTGCCTTAAGAGCTGCACGACGACATTCATTCCTGGCGGTCACGTACAACCAGCGGCGCAAATCCTCATGCACAAGTGGGGGAAGAAATTCGTACCTGCGATAATAACGCAGGTATGTTTCCTGTGCGATATCTTCTGCGGAACCAGAAAGATGTGCAGGTAAGTTCTTGCGAATTGCCATGAGAACTGTTCTCTTCCCTGCATCGATGCAGGAAGCTAGTTCAAACTCAGTCATGGCTCACCTTCCGGTCGATTCATTCGTGGCCTGCGTTCGCCGCGTTTACGATGCAATTCCTTGAATGCTGCAAGTTGCTCTTTGGTCAGCAGTGTTTCAAACGCAAGTCTCTCTTGAATTTCTATGATGCGGATCTCAATTAGTACATCATCAATCTTGTGAAGTTGCTGGCGAACCCTGGAAATATCCACCTTCTCTACTTCAAGAATCTTCCGGAGTTCATCATGCAATGCCGGCAATTTGTCCATCTGAGCGCGCAGGATTGGCTGGTTTTTCTCACGCAAGGCCCTGGTTTTTTCCTGCTGGTCTTTTGTAAGACTTAGCTCCCGCGTAAGAACCTCAAGTGGGGGACCACCAGGTGGCCCCATCATACCGGGGCCTGGGCCGCGCATATCAGGCTGCGCCCAGATTGCGCTGGATGAAACCCACATTGCGATGAGACAGACTATCCGAATGGTTTGCATGATTGAACCTCTATGATTCAACCCCAACAGACGGAAAAAGTTCCCCTTTTTCAGGGGAATGGGTGCTTTTTTTTACCCCGACTATTGGCCTTGCAGAGGGATCTGAATCAGCGGAACACCCGAGCCCTGAACCTGGGGCAAATGACCATTCCATTTCTTAATCCATTCCATGTCTCGAAGCAATGGTGAGAGTGCTTGCGTTTTAAGCCTGTAGGCCTCACCTTCTGCTCGGGCAGTGGTGACTTGTTGCTCCGCTTCCGTGCGAATACGATCCAGGTCACGCTGCGCTTTGAGTGCCAGCTGCTCCGCTTCCTGCTTGGCTTCAATGGCTGCCTTAAACTTTTCTGAAAAGTCAAAATCCTTTGTGTTAACCTGGTCAACCGTTATATGATACGGCTTGAGCCTTTCGCGCAGCGCTGTTTCGATTTCTTCTGTGACTATATGACGATTGGTAATCAGGTCAACTGCCGTATATTTCGCCGTAACCGCTTTTACAGTCTCCTGAACTCCGGGATCTATGATTCGCTCCATGTAATCTTCACCGATTTGCTGATAAATCTTCTCCACTTCATCTGGATTGACATGGAAGTTAAGCGCTATTGTGGATCTAACTTCTTGTAAATCTTTTGAAGCGGCACTCGCAGTTACCTCGTGCTTCTGAATCTGCACGTTCATCTTAATTACAGTCTGAACCAGCGGTGTGCCACCGGCTGCATTGGCAAAGGTGCGTGGCACAAGTGGGACAGCCGATTTGGCATGCATCACGCGTTCGGCCCCGGCCCCACGGCAAACCCCCGCGGCACGCAAGGCAAAGTGACGCTCC
>JAIOPQ010000009.1 GCA_021413825.1 Spirochaetia bacterium
ATTCGAGGCCCTATTCTACCGATCAGAATGTACCCGTTGTGATTTGCAAAGATCCTATCGTACCATTGCGCGAACAATGGCACGATCTAAAACACTTCAATTAGCCCGGGATTCCGGACTCGCAGCAATCAGTTACTTGAGGTCGTCGAATTTCTTCTGCGCGATTGCAAAAATCTTTTTCTTTGTCTCTTCTGACATCTGTCCTTTTGTACCTAGCGGGCTATCATCAATCATTGAATGTGCGTGAGAGTAGACGATTCCTTTCAGTTCTGATCCGTCGATTGTGATTGTTTTTCCGTCCTTATTGATAACAAGCGTGTCCGTATGATGAACTGCACTGTAATCTTTTCCGGCTGCAAATTCAACATCTCCCTCGCAATGGCAAACGATGGTCATATCATCTTTTTGCGCGGTGTAGAATTTTGTGCCGCGGACTCCAGCCACGGCCGTTGGAGTGTGAACTGTAAATTTTTCGTTTGAAGCGCGCTTGGCTACAGATAGCCACATGTTGCCTTTATCCAATTTTATATCCGTGTCCTGCGCGGAAGAAGTAATTTTGAAGCTTGCGCCTGGTTGCACCTCTGCCTGCGCCAGGCTTCCGCGAATTGCAATGACGGCAACGCTGTCTGGACCGGTAAATACCGTGTCTCCGGATTCGAATTTATCACCAACCTTCAGGGGTTTCTTTTCCCCGGCATGTTCTACTTCTGCTGTGCCGCGCAGAGTAACAATAAGGCCACCGGTTTTGTTGTCTGCCTTATTGCAGGTCACAAGGGAAACGAGAGTAATGGAAAGAACTATGAGTAAGGATTGTTTCATTTATCGAGGGTGAGTGCATCGGGAGGATTCGTCAAGACTAAAGAGTCCTACTTCCTTCAACCGACCTACGCATCCGTAATCAGTGTTTGATTTGTTTGATCTCTGCTTCTAGCTCCTGAATTCGGTTACGTTTCTCAACCGAATCCCATTCGCGCTCACTAAACGCGGCGATTGTGTATTTCTTTGTCTTGTATGCCTTGTTCATCCGTTTGAGTGCACCTTGCGGCGGCCGTTTGAGTTTTCCCTCTGCAAACGATTGAAGTTCTTGATCGTTTGGGACGCGCTCCGCCGTGATTCCAGGTAATTGAAAGGGGCCAGAGTCGTTTGATTACCGGACGATTATCCCATAGAGCGGGAAGGAAAGTGGGTGAATGCCGGCTGAAAGATCGCGGGTGATGGAGCAAAGAGCAACTGACTCTTTGTTTGAGTTAGCCACAATCGTCTTGAATGAATAACGGCCAGGCTCGCGAACTTTTACATTGAACTTGATTGCAAGCGAACCATTCTCCAGAGCGTCGCCGGTGAAGTCAGAAATTTCTGCGCCCAGGGATGCGTCGCCGTCGATCAGTGGGATTTGATCCAGATCGTATGCCATGTTTCTGGCGGGTCTTGAATCGGGCGGGTAGCGACTTTCCTGGCGATAATGCTCCAGTCTTATGATTGGATCAACTGACGTATCTTCTGTTCCTGAATTCACAGGCGGCCTCTGGCAGTGCGCTGGTTGCAAAAGAATCGTGAAAATACCGAGGCTGCCCGCAAGCCAGAGCAATCGAGGCCCAGGCCTTCCACGGATGAATCCTAATGTATGGCGTCTAACGTTCACTCTGCTTCTGCTAGCTTTCTGAGCTCGTTGATTCGCTCACGTTTGAGGTCAGAATCATACTCTGCGTCTGAAAAATCCTGGGTTTTGTAGGCCTGGGTTGTAATTTCTTTTTCATATTCCGGAACCGTGCGATGATCCGGTTCAGTTGTACGCAAGGATTCCAGGAGTCTGTTTACCTGGTCCTGCGGGCCATTGAGCAATTCTGGATCAAGCGCTGATGTTTCCTGGATGCCACGCAGGCCCTTGAGGATGTAAGGCCCACCTGATCTGCGCTCATGAAATATCTTGCCAAAAAAAAGTAGATCGACCATCTGCTTTCCGCCTGTTAGTCGAGCATCTGTCTTAGTATGTGCGATTGGTTTGTCTTCGGCGGCGAATAGATTGCCCTCAATCGTGTAACGGCCTGGCATGCGCACATCGAGCTCAACTGCGATTATGAGCGAACCGTTCTCGATGCGTTCGCGGAAATTTCCGGTGAAGGTAGCCGGCGTAACAGGCGAAGAGAAGAAATGCACTTTCATGTCGTGGATAAATCCTGAATTCTCAGCAGGGATTCCAAACTTAAGCGACAGTTGCATATCACCCCAATCCTCGCGGCGCGGTTTGAAACTTATGATGGTCTTTTGATTGTTTTCTGCTGTACCGGGTTTCACTTCAGGTGTTGGAACGCCAAACGTCTTATCATCAATGTAACGTTCCAGGCGAACTGTTTCAATTTTAATCGGCGTGCCCTGTGCGTTTTCAGGATTTCTGCATTCCAGATGAATTTCAAGTGTCTCTCCCTCGAGAACTGTATGTTTCACCGGTTGAAGTTTGCATTCGAACTGTGCTGCCTTTAGCTGCCCGTCTTTAACTATGACCATGGACTGAAAGGGCAAAGCAATCTGTTTGTAGTTGATTACGTCCAGGTATTCTGGCTTAAGAGGTCTTGAGTTAGGCGGGAATTTTGCCCAGGTTGTGTAATCGTTTAAAACTTCTGCGTATGGAACCGATGCTCCACCCTGTGTTAGCTCAGCAAGTTTTTGTGATGGATCGTCAAATCGACCCTCTGCTTGTTCACGATATTGACGAACGTTCTCAGGATCCCGCGAGAGCAAAATGAAAATTACGATTCCAAGTATGCCGGCAAGAGCAGCCAGACCGATGATCACATTTCTACGATTCAAGTTATTTCCCCTATGGATATGTGCGGCTAACGTTTGTTTTAATGCTACAGAAAACGGAAATCAAAAAAAAAGGGGCATTTGACTGCCCCTTTGATTGCATTGAGATGTATTTAAGCAGAATTAGAGGCCAGATTTAACCATGTTTGCCTGGTTTGGAAATTCAAGATGCTTCACGCCAACGCCTGTGCGGCTATGGAGTGGATGTGCATAATGTCCGGTGTGTGTAACATAGTTGGTTGTTTTCTTCCACCAGAGCGCCCCGGTTGTAATTGATTGTCCGCCACACTGGGTGTACTTTTCAATTGTACGGTAGCTGCATGTTGTATGCATTGCCACCACTGTATCGTGGCTTCCTGGGAATACAAGTTCTGCGAAGGAAAGATACCATGGAAACGGAGTGTTACCTGCAATGTGATAGAACGGTGTTCCGTTGTTCTGGTTATGATCGTACGCGCCACGAGCAGCACTGGTTTGAAGCGCTCTAACTGCATCCGGGAAATTCAGAAAATAATCTGCAAGGCCCAGAGTCAGCACGTTGATTGCGCTTAGAATTGGTGAACCAATGTTTGCAAGTTCTGATCCCGCTTCCGCAGAAACCAGTGATGACACATAGAGAATGTTGTATGTTCCTGTGCGATTGTAGTTAGCCAGCGTGTAGCCTGTAACCAGTCCGCCCATGGAGTGATTTACGATGCGGCATGATTTGCCTTGATCGCGACGGCAGTATTGATTCAAAATCGCGAGCATACGCGGAACACCACGATCTGCATTGAATGCAATCGGATTGAATCTTCCGTCATATCCAACAAATACTACTGGAGTACTGTTATCTTGCTGTCCCCAGTATGTAGGGCAGGTTGTAGCGCCCTGGCAATTTTTTGCAGTTTCAGTCTTCTGGACTGAGAAATGGAATCCGTGAACGTATACTGTTGTAACGGCTTGCAAAGAACCGGCTGCAAATAAGGCGATTCCAGCAATGAGTGCTGCTTTGAGTTTCATGAACATCCCCCTGTTTCTGAACTATGGCCTGATCAGAACAACTTGAGAAATGGGGTCAAGAAGAAAAATCCCTAACGGTGTTAGGTGGTTCGGGCCAGGAATACTGGAACGGGGGAGGGTTTTGATACCCTTATCTTTATGCATAGCAATGACAGACAGCAAACGCAGGACGCGAGTTGGAGTAATATGTGAGTGAATTTGTTGACGTGACTACGCCCCTATGACTATAGTTATGATCATGAGCAAGTTAGTGTTTGTTTCCAAGGGAAAATTCAAAGCCCAGGCCCTTGCGTATTTTCGTCAGGTCCAGAACAGTCGCAAGGCCATTGTAATCACAGATAACGGCAAACCTGTACTCAAGATGATTCCATTTGACGAGGATCCGGAGTCTGAGCTAGCACTGCTCAGGAACTCTGTTCTAGAATTCAAAGATCCGTTGGGTGCAGTGGGCGTAGAAGACTGGGAAGCCTTGCAATGATTCTACTTGATACGCATGCCTGGGTCTGGTGGGTGAGCAATCCTGAATTGTTATCAAAGCAAACGCTGCAAATCTTAAAGAAGGGCGCTTCCGAAAAATCTATTGTAGTTTCTTGTATTAGTGCATGGGAAGTCGCCATGCTTGTTAAAAAAGGGCGGCTAAAATTATCTCAAGATGTGGAAGAATGGATCAGGAAGTCTGAGCGACTTTCCTTTCTGAATTTCATACCAATCGACAATGCAATTCTATTGAAATCGGTTTCCATATCAGAAAAAATAAGCAAAGATCCGGCAGACAGAATCATTGTAGCGACTGCGGTCATTCTGGGCGCAAAGCTTGTTACAAAAGACGCAGGCCTCAAAAAAGCAAAACTCGTTGAAACTATCTGGTGATCCTGGTACGAATGTTCCATTGGGCTCAAGACCAGGCCGGCTGCGCAAATAAAAAAGCCGCCCTGTTTCCAGGACGGCTCGCTTTACGGAAGCGTGGTCAGCTATTAGAAGCTGGCTGTGTATCCTGCATTCACCCAGTAGATCCATTTAGGAAGCTTCTGGCGTGGCGTGAAGCTGTAAGCTGTATTCCCGGTTCTGTTTGAGACTTGCGTCGAGACAGTGCGGGACAGGAGATCTGCATACAGACCGCTACCGCTGAGAGCCGGGTTTGCAACCAGGCCGTCATTGATGGTGGATCCACCGTCAATTTCAAGGGCACGATTGGTTGCATAGTCAGTATCAAAGAAGCGCAAATCTGGACGATAGGCGGCATTGATTCCTACTGTGAAACCTTTCACGGTTACTCCAAGGTTTGTTGTCCAATCCTTCCAGCCTTGTATTGTCTGAATGGATGGATCATTTCCTTGCAGAGCGTTTCCAGCAATTAAGGAAGGTGTCGACTGCACACTGTAGCCCGGACCAGTTGTGATTGCTACCGCTACTGTATCTGAAACGTTGATGGTCTTTGAATACAAGAGTTGATAGTACTGGTTAGAGTTAATAATGTCACTGTTCAACTTTGCTGTCAGGTCAGGAAACATTGGAAGCGCATACGATGCATACATTTCTGTAACATAGTAAAAAGCACTGTTAGTTCCTCCCATAAATGGATTGCCTTTTGCCTTTGCGTTTGCCAGGCTATAGTGCACAATACCAAATCCAATTACACCAACTCTAGTAGAAGATGAATAGGCAAGGGTCATGTCGATTTCATCGGCACGTTTCAGACCGTTTGCGTCTTTGTAGAACTGCGCAACCTTTTGAGATGCGATACCTTGTGCCGGACTGGCTGTGGAACCAGTTTGGAGAACGTGCGTTGGAGTTGCAAGGGAAGCATAGCTGGTGACCAGTTGCGCTTGTGCCGCTGC
>JAIOPQ010000004.1 GCA_021413825.1 Spirochaetia bacterium
TTCTTGGGCGGAAATCTGTTCGCTGGATCAATAACCTTGGCAATCTTCAAATCGTGACGATCGCCCCGGAGAAGGATGTTTTGTCTGGGCTTACGCATTGGACCAGCCAGCATTTGGCAGACTTCTGGGAAATTCGCCACATCATGCCGATCTTGATTGCCATCCTTGGAATTCTGCTGGCCATGCGATTTAGAAAGCGTCCGGAACGCCTCGCCTTACTGTTTCCCTGTGCAGGTATACTATCCATACTGATTGCTGCGAATATTTTTGGTCCTCAAGTTGGCATAGGTACAATGCAAGATCGCTATGTATTCTTTGCTTTGTTCGCGACTGTCATTTTGATCTGCTATCAGTTTGCTAAATCTAGACTTGTTAGATACGTTTTCCTTGGATTTTCGTTGATGCTAACAATTGCGTCAATTAGAAGCACTTCGGAAGGCAAAGATCATCCGCTGTTTACAAGTCGGGACTGCTTGATTGGTCTGATGGGCAAAGCGGATTTGAAATACGGAATAGCTGACTACTGGTATGCCAAACCGTACACGGTGCTCTCTGACAGGAAGATACAACTCAATGAGGTGGATCTCTCACTTGGACCCAGACCCTGGATCAACAATATAGATCGTTTCTTTACACCGACTGGCATTCCTGATTACAACTATTTGATAGCAAACAACCTTCCTGAAGAACTCATCATTCAGCGCCTTGGTGCCCCCACACGAAGGAGCAATTGCGGACATCTAAGCATCTGGATATACGATGCGAATCAAAATCCGGGCCTGGCAAACCTCTTTACACCTCATCAGATGCAGATCTGGCGCGGGGCACTTGGACGTTAGTCGGCCTTGACCGCATTCAATATTTTTGACCGAATCACTGCATGGCTGTATTTTTCTGTAATGTATCTTCTTCCGTTTGTGCCCAAACTTTCCCTGACGGATTGATCTGCCAGACAAGTCTGGACATGGATTTGAAACTCCCCTGGATTGGTATAAGAAAGGCCTCCGCGACTTTCCTTAATATGTTCCACTAGCACAGGATTGGCCCCGTTCACCAGGACGGGCGTTTTAACTGACATGGCCTCAAGCGTCGCAATACTGAGACTTTCGTTGCCTGAAGGCATGCAAAAGCAGATCGCATTGCGCATTAGGTCTAGCTTCTTTTCCTCTGAAACAAAACCGGAATATTCGATCCCAACGCCAGACGGGATTTTCATGTAATTCTGGCCAGTTAGTACGAGACGAAGTCTTGGAATCTGATCGCGAGCCATTGCAAACATCTCAAATAACTCCTGGCATCCTTTCCCTGGATCGATTCGACCTGAATACATGATGTAAGGATCTCCATTAGCATTTCGCGGACTTTCTGGTGGGACATCAATTCCCATGCCGATCGTTTCTCCGGGGACGTTACCCCAGAGTCTGTTGCCAAGGGCCATTTCAGCCCCGGTGTTCCACAGAATCGATTTAACACGTCTTGCTGACCGCGCAAACCCGCGCAGGTATGCTGCTGGCTCATCATGAAGGGTTGGAATCATTCGACTGCGATTTCCGGGAACAAGCATCGTACCAAAATATGAATGAGAATACATGTAAGTAAAAAACAAGACACAAGCATAGTGCTGCTGATTGAGTTTGATATACTCCAGCAATGGTTCAGAATGAGGTCCCTGTCGCCGAATCCATTCCTCTTGCAAAGCAACCGACCAGGGCACAAAACCGTTTTGCGCCGCATGCTGTCGAATAAGCAGAGCATTCAGCGCATGCCAGTAGTTGCTGCGTCCCCCGGTCACAGAAAATCGCATAACGTTACATCCAGATTCCTGGACAGTGCCTGCTTTGAATTTTTCCGCCCAGGTGTCCAGATCGCCCGCCGTTGTCGTGAGTATATCCACCTGAAACTCGCTCTTAAGTGCCTCGGCATAATAGCGCGCAAGGGCTTCTGACCCTCCTGTTACTCCAGAGTAGCGCTGAACTACAATTGATATGCGCTCCATCACCGGCCAGCCTCAGAAACTGAACTCGCACCACTTTCGACCACGGAGGTTGTCGGCCGGCCAATCGACTTCAGAAATATTTCAGAGATTCTTGCGGTAAGGAATCGATCTTGAAACGATTGGAATCCTACTTCGCCGAGTGAGTCTGCTGTATCCTTGTTGTTTGCAATATACTGAAAGGCCGAAGCTATAACATGCGGATCAAACTCATCCCAGTACAGCCCGGAGCCACCAAGAGTTTCAGGCACAGCCGTCTCGCCCGAGCCAACAACGGGAATCTTCATGCGCATGGCCTCAATCACTGGCACACAAAATCCTTCATGCTCACTTGTCACGGCGTAGCAATCGGCTATCAAAAAGAGCGCGCGCAGCCTGGATTCGGATACGTGATCGAGCATGCTCACAGAATTTCTCAGGCCCCGCGAAGCTATCAGGTCGTGTAACTTTCGAGTGTACGTTGCAACAAGTGCATCCTGTTTCCCGGCAAGTACAAGTCTGCCTCGGCCGTATGCGCGCTGGTACACACTAAAAGATTCAATCAAATGCTCGTAAGCCTTGTTGGGAACAATCCGTCCGACCGACAGAATTAGAAAGTCCGTCTCGCCACGCATTCGTTCATAGACTATAGAAAGATCTGCATCAATTTTTTCCCGCTGTTCAATATTGTGAAATGGGGGAACGATTTCGCAAATGCTACGGTTGGCGCCTTCAACTACAATATCTTCCAGATTAAAGGCCGAGTCGCAAAGAATCTTCTCAACTCCGGATTCCAAAAGAGCTTTCAAAGAGGTGCGCGCCAACGCACAAGCATCCGCATACGCCTTGCTATATGGTGCAAAGAAATGTGCTGGAGTCAGGTTGTGATACTTCAATATCTTCCGGGCCGGGCTCTGACAGAACGCAGCTTCCCCTTCTGGCCAGTGAACTGTGTGATGAAAAATTAAAAGATCGCCTGAGCCGAGAAACCGCTTTAGCTTGCGAACGGGTTCTGGACGTTCACCCTTACTCCAGGACCCGGCAAAAATTTTGCATTGGATACCGGAAGCCATGAGTACCTGCAACATTCCACGCGCATCGTTTCCGACGGCGTCACCTGGATCGAGTCGCGGCAATAGAATGGCAACGCGCATCATCTTCGCAATATACGATTGATTTTTTCGCGCAGCAGCTCCTGGCGTAAGACAATTTTTCGGAGACTGCGCGGGAGAAGAACAAGCTCAATCAAAATATCAAACAAGTACCCGAGGCCTGGGATTCGTGTGAGAACAAGATGCAATGCTGGCCAGAACCATAGAGTCAGTCTTGTCCCCGCAAGTCTACCTTCCCTTGAAGCGCGCATGCGAACAATAATCTCAAATTTCTTAGTTCCGCTAACCAACAGGTCGTAGTAGTATTCCAGGCCGTCTGGATCTGCTTCTCTTCGCAGTATGCAGCGATAGGCCTGACGGATAAACTCTTGACCGTCGAAGCTTAGAATAACCCGGACATTGCATTCAGTTCCCGGAATGGAATCCAGCTCAGCTTCAAAATGCAGCTCGGGTTCAAAACTTCTCTGCGAGGCTGTCTCAGGTTCGTTTGTTGTGAGGGCTGATATTTCACGCAGACGAGCGGCTTCTGCGTCTATTTCCATTCGCGCACGCGTTAGATCGAGGGACATGATAGTTAACCGGGGAAATTTCTGTTGATCCGCCTGACTTTTCCTGGCAGCTGCAGATTTAGCACCCAATCGTTTTCCTGAGAAGCACGATCTGCATCCAGATCCGTCATGCGAGCATCAAACGAACAGTGGTACGGACCCTGCTCGTACTCTCCGTGGATGAATTCATTCTTCAAGATGGTCCAGATTGAGTCGTTCCTAAAAACAGGATGATCCTGCAAGCGAACAGCCACTTCCTTGCTCTTCTCAAAAACGACTGACCCGGCGAGTTTTTCTCCACGGATTGTAAGCTGAATTTCCTGACCTGACGTGAAAAGTGGCACACTATAACCTGGTGCCTGGGTCAGTCCGGTCAAGCCTTTGTATCCGGATCATTTTCTCAGGGCAAAAAAACTGGACGAAGGTGGAACGCTCGCTGAACGATGTGGCATGCGCCTCACCGGACTGGTCTTCGTTCTTCTGGGATTTGCAGTACACTGCGCTGCGTTTCAAAGGAAGCCTGCAGCACAGGCCGGCAGCCAGAATCGCACCCTTGCGCAGACGGGAGAGACTGCAGAAGGAATCCCGGCAGACTCTGCATTAACAGAACCGGTAGCAAGAGACGAATCAAAGCTCAAAGTCATGCGAGAGCGCATTCTTTTGTTTCAACCTCGGACAGAAATTACCGAGGCAACTCACGACCAGTTTCTTGAATTTCAAGATCGTGTCCTGACCCAGGAACAAATAGTGTTTCTAACAAAAATAGCAGAATCGGCACCTGAGCCGCTTGGCAGGCGACTTCTTGCAATTGAAGCCCTGGCTGGAAGCGAGATTAAAAAAGGAAATCTGAAAGGAGCTCAGGAAATCTGGAGTAAGGCAAAAGTCCCTGGACTTGAAAAATATTCCGCAACTGTCGTGGCAATTCTGGCAAGCGGCAAAGGGGATTCAAAGCTAATCAACCTCAAGGGTAACATAAACACGGACCTTGCAGAATACGATGCTGTCCAGGAACTGTCCGGGAAGCGAATCTATTTTACCAGATACGATCAGAACCTCCGTCTTTCCGATCCACCTGGTGAGGACATCTACCTCGCAGAAAAGCAAACAGATGGAAGCTGGAAAGCCAAACCAATGACGGAGCTAAATACTAAGTCGCATGAATCCGTGCTTGGTGTATCGGCTGATGGTGGCTCCCTTTTCCTATTCGGCAACTATCCTGGATCACTGGGCTCAGGCGATATATTCGAATCCAAACTGACTGCAAACGGTTGGAGTCGTCCAGCGCCTTTGCCCAAACCTATCAATTCTCCGCATTTTGATTCCGATGCATCATTTTCACCTGACGGTAGATCCGTCATTTTTGTTAGCGATCGAGCTGGCGGTTACTATCCGTACCATGCACGACAGAAGGAGTTCTTTGCTGGCGGAAAGAATGGGAACACAGATCTGTACGTGAGTTTTCGGAATGCAGACGGATCGTTTTCATTGCCAAGAAATCTTGGACCTATTGTAAACACTCCTGGATCTGAACGGAATCCGTACTTGCATGCGGATGGCAAAACTCTTTATTTCTCCTCAGAGGGACATCCCGGCCTTGGTGGGCACGACGTATTTCGCACGGTGAGACTCGATGATACCTGGACGAATTGGAGTGAACCGGTTAATCTTGGACCAGCGGTGAACGGACCTGGAGACGATTCTGGATTCCGCATAACGGCACATGGAGATTCTGGAATTATCTCCGGTTCTTTAATTGAGACTAAAGGACCGTCGGATATCTTTATGGTAGCGCCGCTTCCCGTGCAGGCAAAGCCTCAAGACGAAGTTGCAATCCTTCGCGGCAATGTTAAATCGGCTAACGGCGCGCCGGTTGAGGCGAATATTAAGTGGAATAGCAAAGGAAAAGAGGAAGGCCAATCGAGGAGTAGACCGGACACGGGCGAATATCTGATTCCACTGGCAGTCAATCGTCAGTATCAAATCGAAATCGAGAAGGAGGGTTTCTTTAAGCAGACATTCCCTGTTGATACAACTGCGGCAAAACTCAAGGCAAAAGAAGTTGAAATCCCCGTGGCAATGAAGGCTGATCCGGATTACAAACCTCCAAAATCTGAACCGGTCAAAGAAGTGGCCAACGTTGAGCTTGCCAAAACGCCGCAGAAAGATGGGCCAGCCAAAGAGCAACGGGAGATGCGCCCCTTGCTTCTCCCTGACATTAGAACACAGGACCAGCCGGCGCTCAAACCGGATATCAAACCAGATCCAAAAAAGCCGCAAGCCACACCACAGAAACCTGAGACTAAACCTGTAAAACCTGAGACTGAGCCCGGATCCGGTGCGATGAAGACCAGGGTCGTATACTTTAGCTCTAACAGTTTACGAATGATGAACCCCGGCATTCTCAAACTCGTAGCCAAAAATCTGAAAGCTAACCCAAAGAGCCGGGTCATGATTGAAGCGCATACAGATTCAATGGGCACAGGAAAGTACAACAGAAATCTAAGTGAGCTCAGGGCCCGTCAGGTTTACCTGTACCTCACCAGACTGGGCATTCCCGGAAGTCGCATCGGATATCGAGGCATTGGAGAAAAGAGACCAGCCTCGAACAACAGCACAGCAAAGGGGCGTAAGCTAAATCGACGTGCCGTTGTAACGATCATTTCCGGCTAACGTTTCCCTGGCAGGCTGTTTGCAAAATCCAGAATCAGTTGATTCAGTTCTGGTTGTTCCTGGGTTAGAATTGTATAATGATTTGCTGATACTTCCTTAAGAATTGCGTTGGGAAATTCCCCAACCATTTCCCGCGCGCCGCGCTCAGTCAAAATGCTATCCCCAGGGAATAGATTTCTTTGGGTAGCTCGCACAACGAGTACAGGAATTTTGATTTGATTGAATACAGGTGCAAACCCTCCCGTTGGATTTCTGTACAATGACTTAATCGACCTTGCAACATTCAGGGATCCACCGATTGAATTGAGTTCGCTTTCAATCACGTGCAGTGGAATGTTCAAACCCACTCCTTCCGGAGTGGTCTCCATGTCATACATGATCATTGTTTCCAGATCGGGAGTCCATTGCTTGATTAGGGGTGAGTTCTTGATCAATTTCAGATACGCCTCGCTGTCTTTGAACTTCCGCCCAAGACGGATAAATGAGAGTCGAAGCATTATGTAGATTCTAAATTGCTCGGCCGTCGTTAATCGAGCACCTCCGTCCAGGAGAACCAGTCCGCGCGCGTCATTTGGATTCAATCTCAAGAATTCCAGTGCAGCATACGCACCCAATGAATGAGCAATCAGAAGCGGTTTCTTGAATCGCTTGGCGATCTTAGGATTTCTCAGAAGGCCGCGTAGATCCCCTGCGTGGATGGCGGAGCTGTACGCGCCTTTGGGCTTATCCGACTGGCCACGACCGCGCAGGTCGTAGGCTAGAATGTCCATGCCAGACGAATTGAGTGCCCGAGCAATTGGCAGAAAACACAGATGATTTGCGCTCATGCCGTGGATCATTATCGCCGGAATTCCGCGGCCTTGAAAATGTCCCCAGGCAATGCTGATTTCTTTTACTCGAGTTTTTCCCGTTATGTATTTGAACGGGTTTCGAGCTTTGCCTGCCATACGGTCCAGAAGTTGATCGTTTTGATGCCCGTCAATTTCATAGTCTTACTGACTTGATGATGTAACAAACTAGTTCAGAATCGTTTGTCGTCCGGACAATTATTCAGATTCTGGCCTCATGAGTCGGATTTATCGTACCCTACCCCCTAAAGGAACCAGGATCGGAATCGCTTTTTCTGGTGGGTTAGACACAAGAGCGGCTGTGGCCTGGTTAAACGAACAAGGTATGCAGGTCTGTGCATACACAGCAGACCTGGCGCAACCAGATGAAACTGATATCAATTCCATTCCCAGGATCGCAACGGATCATGGTGCAATTTCGGCGCGACTGATTGATTGTCGCGAGCCGCTCGCCAAAGAGGGAATCCTCGCAATTCAATGCGGTGCTTTTCATATTCATACTGGCGGAAAGAAATACTTCAATACCACCCCGCTGGGCCGCGCAGTTACAGGAACTCATCTTGTGCGTGCGATGAAAGAAGATAACGTTCATGTATTTGGAGATGGAAGTACGCACCGCGGAAACGACATCCAACGATTCTATCGCTATGGGATCATGGTGAACCCGGAGTTAAGGATCTATAAGCCATGGTTGGATCAAGCCTTCGTGAACGCGTTTGGCGGACGGAAAGAAATGTCAGAGTATCTGGAGCGCATTGGAAAGCCTTATCGCTCATCCGTTGAAAAGGCCTACTCAACCGATTGCAACATGCTTGGGGCTACTCACGAGGCTAAGGATCTGGAATTTCTGGATCGCGGCATGGAGATCGTTGAGCCTATTATGGGTCAGGCCTTCTGGCGACCCGAAGTTTCAATTCCGGCCTCAACTGTAACTGTTGAATTTCTGAACGGACATCCCACGGCAATCAATGATCAGAAGCCAGGCTCGGTTTATGAAATGATTCTGCTCGCCAACGAGGTCGCCGGGAAACACGGACTCGGGATGAGCGATCAAATCGAGAACCGCATAATCGAGGCTAAGAGTCGTGGAATTTATGAGGCGCCAGGTCTTGCGCTGTTGAATATTTGTTATGAGCGTTTGCTTACGTCGATTCACAATGAAAATACCCTGGACGCTTACTTCAACAATGGGCGCAAGCTTGGAAGGATGCTCTATGAAGGAAGATGGTACGATCCGGAAGCTTTGATGCTCCGCGATGCATCACGCTGGATTTCCTATCCCGTAACGGGGAAGGTTACCCTCGAATTACGTCGAGGTGATGACTATACGATTCGCAAAACTGAATCGGTGAATTCGACATATCATCCTGAAAAACTTTCAATGGAAAAGACTGAAAGTGCATTCACACCCGCGGATCGAATTGGACAACTGGAAGTCCAGAATCTCAGCATTGCAGATAATCGCCAGCTGCTCGCGCAGTTTCTCAAGTCCCCGCAGATTGCAAAGGATCAGGAATCTTTGGAAGATTTGTTACAGTAACGCCATCTACGCAAATCAGAATCCCGGCCATATCGTCTGCCTGTCTGGAACCGCGGGAAAACCGTAAAACCTCATAAAAGAGCGGGTCCAGGGAAGACAAAATCTTCTTCTGAAAGATATCCTTCAATCGCTCGATTCCGAACATCTTTCCCTCTTGATTGAAAGCTTCGTAAGTACCGTCTGTAACCAGTAGAACGCGATCTCCAGGCGCGAGCTGCACTTTTTCTTCATGAATCTCCAGGTCCTCAAATGCGCCAAGCAAGCGACCACGCGTTTCCAGTTCCACGACGTCGTCTTGCTGTGCCCGGTAGTGAAGTAGCGGTGGATGATGACCGGCGGAACAAAACTTAAAAGTTAGATTGGAGCTGTCCACGATTCCATACACGCCTGTGATGAAGCGGTCCATGATCTTGTCCAGCAGCGCCTCATTCAAATGGGTTAGCACCTTCCCGGGATGATCGAGCGTTTCCGGAGGAAGGCTTTCGAGGGAAATCTTCATCATTGCGGTAATGAATGCGCTTGCAATTCCATGTCCGGTGACATCACTTATAAAGATACTGGAACGATTTGCATCGAGCTTCCGCACATTATAAAAATCGCCGCCAAGTTCCTCCATTGGGAGATACTTTCCAATGATACGAATGTTCCCCATCTGAGGAAACTCATGCGTGATCAAACCAAGCTGGATTTCCCGCGCATGGCCAACGTCACGCATGACCGATTTATGTTTTTCCTGAATTCGAAATGCATCCTGGCTCCTGCGCGTAACAAACGCCAAAAAAGCAACATTAACAGTTACTCCTCCAGCCCAGCTGATCGGAAACGGAATTCTCAGAAGTTCAGAAATCATTGTGTCCCAAAAACCACATGCTGCCCATAGAATGCAGCCGGGCAAAACTCTGCGCATCAAGCCGCTGCGTTCTGGCATGTTTCTGCCCTGCACCCAGAGAGTGATGAGTGCAAAGGTAATCATTCCAAATAGGGTGATTTGAAATAGTAGATACACGGATGTATAACGGTAATAATGCAGCGGCATCTGCACAAACGAAAGCTCCCTGGTTAGAATCCATTCCGGCATAAGGGCGAGAATTCCCAGCCACACAAATGCAGCCAGCCAGCCAAGACTCGTTACGGTATTGTTCTTATAGTTTGCAAAACACAGTACAAAATCCAAAAACGCAGGCCCAAGCAGCATTCCCATGCCCAGATTCCACCGATTAGCCAGGTAAATATTTTCTTGAACCGTTTGATTTTGCCAGACGCTCACAAAACAGAACGCCATATTCACAAATGATAAGACTGAAAAGCGGCGCCAGAGCTCATTTTCACTCCGACCGGTTGACATGAAGGCCGCAAATAGCCCGATGAGGAATGCTGCGCCCGAGGCCCAGGCATACCCGTACGAAGCAAGAAGTACAGGCTCCATAGGGGCCTGTTTCTACCTCTGAAGTCGATTTGCGTCAAGCAGATTTGTGATTCCTTCGGAGTTTGGCGCTGAAAGATCGAATTATTGACGAATTTTCCAAACACAATCCACTGACGGCATGCTTGATACGATTCCTGAGAAAATCGAACACGATCAGACCCATCTGAAAATCAAATGGAAGGATGGCAAAGAGTGCTCGTACGAACTGCTGAATTTGAGAAGGAGCTGCCCTTGCGCAAACTGCCGAGGTGGACATGAAATCGTATCAAAAAGAACGACAGATCATATCAAAACAATCAGCCTGGCTGCCTGGAAAAAGGTTGGCCGTTATGCGCTGCAAATCACCTGGTCAGACAATCATGATCTGGGAATCTACACCTATGATGCCCTACGCGCCGCGTGCAATGACGGAACTCAATACGCCCCACCGGGTGAAAGATGACATCAGTTGGTAACTACGGAATGCTAAGTGAGAAAAGTAATACAATGCGACGGATGCCGCATTGTATTTGAGAAAATCAGATTAGCGTTTGCAATCTGCTTTTGCGGACCATGTGCCACCGCTTGTACGGTCAGCTTCGCTTGGGCCGAATGTTCCAGAGAACGTAGTAATAAGAACATTTTCGTTCTGTGTTTCTGCGTCTGTGTAGTTTCCAAGCCAGTAAAAGGATTTTCCAGCTTCTGCACCTGAAGTGTATGTTTCGCTAATCTTGCAGGATTTAGCATCGCAAGTTCCAGTAGTAGTAGACTTAGCGCCTTCTTCTGTGGATTCTCCAGTAATTGTTCCTTTTTCATCTGGCATTACTGACCAGGTTACATTCCACTTGAAAGGTGTATCAGTACCTTTCTCAGTGTAGCTTCCTTTGAAATCGCATTTCCAGACTTGAGCCTGAGCAGCAGGTTTACCGCAATTCATCGCCAACAAGCCAGCAGCGATCAACGCGAGAAATATCATTTTTTTCATGAACTAACCCCGTAACAAAATTGTTGATTTTCGCCCATTTCGGGGCGAGGAAGCTAACAGGCCGGGACAGAGTTTACGCGCAATGAAAAAACGGGGGATTGGCCTGGATTCGGAAAAATGAAGAAGAAAAAATTTGCGCCCAGAAGGATTCGAACCTCCGACCTACTGGTTCGTAGCCAGGCACTCTATCCAGCTGAGCTATGGGCGCGTTGAGCCGATATTTCGATTAGACGACTCGCTGTCGATCATTTTTGGGCACAATGCCTACTCTCATCAGTAGAAGTACGTTTCCACCCCACCCTCGAAATCGTCCCAGCACTGATTCTTTGATTTTTGCAATGGATCCGCCTCCCAGGTTTCAGAATCGGCATAGAGCTGCTCAACCGTTCTGCCGTAACGAGTCTCAAGCCTTGGGATAACAGAGCTGCCAGTCCTTTTCAGTTCAATCAAGCGATTGAGGCGATTTCTTATTCCGGGAATGGTCGAAAGCAAATCCGGTTCGAAATGAATCACAATGCCGGCTGACGTTGCCATTGCTCGATCATATTCCGGCTCACCTGTCGAACAGAACAATACGCCTTTGTCCAGAACATTCTGAAACGTGGTGTAATGTTCATGGCCAGGACGGAATCGCAAAAGTACTCTATTGCGAGCAATGGTTCGATCGCTGAGGCCTTGCTCATCCTGAATTTTGACGTGTGCTCCCGCAGCAACGCCAAGGTAGCCCAGGCCCACGCCGCGTAGACACTTAGCATCCGCCTGGCTATTGGCGATCCAGAATTTTTCATACCCGATGCACGATTGTAATTTCTTGAAGGCCACGCCTCGAACTGCCCAGGGATTCTTCTCCCAACCTGTCAACTGCCCTGCTCCCATGCTTGCATAAACTGCTCTCTCGTCCGCTATATACCCATTCGCAATGGGTACCGGTAAAAAACTGAGAATCACAAACAGAGCAAATGCCAGACCCTTGCCAAACGTGGGTGTTACTGATCCAAAAACCAGCCAATCCGGTCGACGAAGAAAGAATCGATCCACAAGCAAGCAGAGCATGACCGCTTCCGGAAGCCAGAGCCTGAACGCCATGAAGTCTCCCCCGACACGAATGACGTATAACGTCAATATCACGAGCAATCCACAATCTCGAATGAGACCATTCAGCTCAACAGGCTTAAAAGCCGAACGCATCCTATGCAAAAAGAAAATCGCAACCAACATTACTGCTGCTATGGGAATCGCTGGAGCAAAGATAAAGCTGTGGAGAATGTACTTGAAGCCCTGCACACCGTTAGACGCCAATCCTGCCTTAGCATAGTAAGGATTCTGAAAGAGCGCGTCGAAATAAGCCCAGCGAAAAAGATGGTACGCAATCGGAATCAGGAGTGGCACGCCCCAACCTGCAGCAATCCCCAATCGCTTAACCATGGTAAGGTGACGGGCTTGAAACAATTCCCAGAGTAGGACAATAGAATAATACGCGTAGAACAACCCCGTCTCTGGTCGATTTAGATAGAGGGTAACCAGTAGAAGTGCCTTGTAGATCGGGGAACTCGAAAGCGATCCTCGTTCCAGTTCCTGATAGAAGAGTACAATCAATAAGAACGTAAGGGAAAACTCAAGTCCCGATGTTGCAAAATCGCGAAAACCGGAAATACTACAAAGTGCAAGCACTGCAAAAGGAAATGCCCCAGCACCCGCAGATCTGCGAATTAGAATTCCAATTCCGATGAAAGAGAAAAGAAGGCCCAACAGTACGGAACCCACATCAAGGGGAAGCCCAACACCACGGAGGAGTATTAATGCGGCGGACCAGATTGGATGCGTGCTCGCCTCTACTGGCTCGCCCGGATTAAAAAGATATCCGTGGCCTGCGAAAATATTCTCAACCATGCGGAATGTGATGAAAGCATCCTCTGTAACCCAGAGGCGAGATACGATGGCAATGAACGCAAAAAGAAAGGCAGCAGGGTAGACGAGGCGCTGAATCACCCGGAATAGATAATTTGTGTGCCCTCAAGGGAAAGTAAAAATCATTCCGCAAAACCTTGTTGCCGCAGGGCGCCAGGTTTGCGTCTATGTAAATGTATGTTTCCCGGGGACGAATTGGCTTCGACTGCTGTGTTTTCGGGGTATTTGTTGCGTGTCGAGTTGAGGAACTCGTTAAAACCTCAAAAAGTTAACAGCCAACACAGAAATGGCCCTGGCCGCTTAATTTAAGCTCCAGCGCTCGCCGTAGCCTCGCCTTCTGGGCCGCGGGTCGAGTGTCAAATTAGGAAGGATGCGTTGGACGGGCTCAACCTGCAATCCAGCTAAGACTCACAGGTTGAAAATCTCGGCCAGGCCCCGTCGGCAGGCATCGTCCGGGATTATTAATTGCCGGATACGCACGTAGACGCAAATGCTTCGCACCGTAGGACGCGGGTTCGACTCCCGCCGTCTCCAATATTTGGCAGAGGGTGCCCTGCGTGCCGCGACGGACGTCCCTGTCCGACCGCGTCACGCGCTCCAACCTCCTGTCTCCGCTTCAGGGCACCCTCTGCCAATTATCGGGGGCTCGGAAGTCAAACCGACGTCGCAGATTATCGGACGCAACAACCGTAATTTTTCTTTGAGACAATCGGAGTGGCACAAACGTGATTCCGGGTTCGTTCTTGTGTGCGCGTCAGCGCACTTTAATTGCGTGCGAAAGCACGCCACGCATCAAGCATTCGAGGAGCCGAAGGCGACGAGGATACTCCCGCCGTCTCCACAGAAACGGCATGGGGGAAGGACGCCTTCGACGCGAACCTCCATGTCCGAGTCTCGGCGCGCTACGCCATCCGTGGATGCCGTGTCCAACTGGTGAGAGTCACGCTGAGAATATGCAGTTCGCCCCTCGTTTGTTGATCGGAATCAGATTTTGGAATTTAATCCATCATATGAAAAAGAATTGGATTTTGTTGTCCGCTCTCCTGCTTCTCGTGAACTGTTGGTCTGAGCGCAGGGTTTGCGAAGAGTTCCATGGTGGTCTGGAGGAGGCCCAGATTGAGTGCGCGCTGTTGCTCCAATTGGCGCAGCAATGCGAAGCGCGGAACGCGCGCGGTGAAATGGATCCCGCTACCGGCAAACCTGTCTCTTGTTCGAACTCCTCATTGCTATTCTGTGCCATCGCATTGCAAGGGCGACAAGACTGTAGCAAGAAGAGCAAAGTGCCGCTTTATCCAAAAGTTGTGCGGGCGTATGCTCCAGAATTCTGGACTCAGTTATCCTTGAGCGCCTTCCATTCGAATGCTCGGAGAAATTGCATTGTCTCCGCGCGATTCTCATCTTTGCCGTTGGCTGCGATGTTCGATTTAGTAGAACATTCGACGCGCTCCGGCCAGGAGGAGTTGGCTTCAAATGTGTAAGCACACTCCTGAACCACTTTTACCGAATCAAGCATTGGACCCGGTGGCGCGGGTTTTCCCAGCTGCACAAAGAGTTTCTTCATGCTGGCTTCAATTGCCTCGTTCGCAGCCGATCCTTCTGCTGTGTAACGGATCACATTTCCTTGGAGGCCTTGAATGTTACCAAACATTCAAGGAGAATTGTTATGTCATCAGAATCAAGAACACGCAAATGGATTGGAATTTCCATTAGCTTACTACCCATCCTTTTCTCACGTTTGACGGAGTAATTAAGATCATCCGGATTCAACCCGTCGTTCAATCGTTCGCGGAGCTTGGATACCCCATCGAGCTTGCCCTGGGAATCGGAATCCTTCAACTTGCATGCGTCATGCTACTTGCATTTCCGCGCACTGCAGTTATGGGCGCTGTCTTACTCACGGGCTTTCTGGGAGGAGCGATTTCGGCACAGTTGCGTATTTCCGCACCGATGTTTTCGCATTCACTTTTTCCGCTCTATGTTGCAATTCCAATGTGGATTGGCATGTTCCTACGCGAAAACCGTCTGCTCGTCCTGCTCCCGTGGCGTAGGGAGGTCATGCGCTAAAACGGCACTCGCCAGGCTCGTGTTTGCCAGGGCTGACTGTTTTTTTCGCACACGGAACGATTGCGAATTTCTCGACCCTGTTCTCAAGTCCGGCTTTGGACTGTACAGGGAACGGCGCCAGGGGTAACACTGACATCAATGCTAGAGTTTTCCTCGGAGATAAAAGCACACTTTGGCCTGGACTCGTTTCGTCCTGGCCAACGTGAAGCGATTGAATCGATCCTGGCCCTGCGGGACACCGTGGCATTGCTTCCAACGGGTGGCGGTAAATCGCTCATCTATCAACTGCCAGCCGTGCTTTCCAAAGGAATCACCCTGGTAGTTTCACCACTCATTGCGCTCATGAAAGATCAGGTCGATGCGCTTGTAGGACGCGGAATTGCTGCGGCCTATTGCAACTCAACTCAAGACGAAGTTGAGCAGATGAAAATACTGAGCGCGGCGGTGACAGGAAAACTGCGGCTACTTTTCATTTCACCCGAGAAAGCTGTGTCACATTCGTTCCTGCAACTTGTGAAACGAATGAACGTGAGTCTGATCGCTGTTGATGAAGCGCATTGTGTCTCCAAATGGGGCCACGATTTCAGACCCGAATTCCGTCAGCTCCATACGCTGCGCGAAGTAGCAAGCAGCAATCCTCCGATCTGTGCTCTAACTGCAACGGCCACAACTCAGGTGATCGACGATATTACGAAAGCGTTGCGAATGAAAGACCCGCAGATCATCAAACGAAGTTTCTTTAGGCCAAACCTGGCATTCAGCGTCCAGTATCCAGAGAATGAAGGGGAGAAAGAGGCTACTCTGCTTGGTTTGCTCGAAGAGATGAATTTCAGGAAAAGCGCAGGTAAATGCATCATCTACTGTTCCACGCGTGCAAAGGTCGATCGGGTTTGCGAAGTTCTGCGCGAACACAATTTCCGAGCCGGGAAATATCATGCGGGTAGGACCAGTGGAATTCGCGAGAAAACGCACGATTCGTACTCAACCGGAAAACTGAACGTACTCGCTGCAACCAATGCATTTGGCATGGGCATGGACGATCCGGATGTTCGCCTTATAGTTCACTACCAGGTTCCGTCATCGATCGAAGCATATTTTCAGGAGGCCGGTCGAGCCGGACGCAACGGAAATGCGGCGCGATGCGTACTATTCTATGCCAACGCGGACTTTGTAACCCAGAACTTCATTCTCGGCAAGGAGCGGAACCAGCAGTCCGGAGAGAACCTTCTCCGGGTGATGCGAGAGTACGGAATGAGTTCAATCTGCAGACAGAAATTTCTGTGCAATTATTTTGGAGAGTCCGTTGAAGAATGTGGAACTTGCGATGTTTGCTCAGCCGGAGGAACTCCAGAACACATAGCCGAATATTTAGAATCGACTGCAGAAAAAAGGAAGGCGAAAGAATCAAGATCGCACCATGACTTCACGCCGTACGAAACCGAGATTGTTGCAGCTGCTCTCAAGCGCTATCCTGGAGTTTTCGGAAAGAAGATAATCGCAGGAATGCTGCATGGAAGCAAAGCCCGCGATATCCTGAAGTATCGGCTTGTGTCTTCGGACCTTTATGCGAAGCTTCCACACATTTCCGCAGACGCGATCATCAAGTACTTAGAAGATCAGATTTCAAGCGGCCAGATCAAAATAGCCGGTCAGAAATACCCCAAGATCTATCTGGCTGGTTTTGGCCCGCAAAGAGCCGAACGTGGAACAAAACACTCATCGACTGGAACCGGGAAGCCAAAGCGTGTATCTACACCTGAATCAGAGCTGATCAAACAGTTGAAGAACTACAGAGATAACCAGGCGCGGAAACTCCGCTGGAAGAAGTTCATGGTAATGCAAAATGCAATTATTGTTCGGATCGCCCGGGCAAGACCCACGCACACAGGGGATCTACTCACAATAAAGGGCTTTGGCGCGGCTAAAGCAGATCGATTTGGCGAGGAAATATTGCGCATTGTGCATGAGCATCCGGATTCGTAGAATTACGGACGCGCAGGCGACTGACATTCTCCCTTTGCAAAATTCTGCTTCTAGACTCCCGTTCAACCTGAAAATCGTCCGGCTCATTCCCCAGGGCGTGCAACGGAACCAGGAGTACGTTAGGTTTCGATTTTCGGAGGGGAATCCATGCGCACACGAGTTAGTATCAACATCCTGTTTTTTGTCCTGGTAAATCTCAGTTCATGCGCGCAGTATCGAGGCCTTGAGGCATGGCTTGGATTGTTCCTGCTAGGTGGTCCTCCGCAAACAGTCGAACAGAATGCCATCGTCCTCCATCAAAGCGGCGGAACAACCGAAATCGGCGAGGGAGGGGCAACAGATACGATCGCTTACACTCTCGCACGCAAACCAGAAGGCCCAGTGTTTGTCACAGTGAGAAATGGTGCGGCTAGATTTCTTATGAATGGTCTTGCAACTTCTCAGGTTCTAGAATTCGATTCCAACTGTCCGTCGCCCAAATGCTTCGAGTCTCCGCAAACCCTCCTATTGACTGCAATCGACAACAACCTTGTAGACGGCGACGAAACTATCTCGGTCACAGCAAGTGCAAGTTCTTCTGATCCTTTTTTTGACGGTAAGACTGGCCCCACAGCAAGCGTGCGAGTCGCCGACAATGACGGTCCAGTCGCAATGAACCTCGGAACCACTTCGCTGACCCTTTCAGAGGGCGGCAGCAGCGGTTCGGCGGCAGTAGTCCTCTCGAAAGATCCTGGGAGCACTGTGGCGGTCGAAGTTGCTTTTCCAACCGGCCAGGTGCGAGTGAATGGCTCGGCCGTTTCGCCTGTCACGCTCACTTTCACCACAGCAAACTGGAATAGTCCGCAAACACTTACAATTGCTGCTTTCGACGATGCGATTGCCCAAGGTGTGCATACTCCAACAATTACACTAAGCAGTCCTGATTTCTCAGATACCAAGTCAATTAGCCTGACGATCAACGATAACGATTCGCTGGGAGCTACTGTTGGTTTACCGGGAGGCGGAATGACAGCGACCGAAGGCGGTTCCGGGAGTTCCTACACGATTAAGCTAACCAGCGAACCAACTGCAACGGTAACAATGAATCTAGCGTTCGGTGCCAACATCAAAGTAAATGGCGCAGCCTCTCCTGTCACGCTGACCTTTACGACAGCGAACTGGAATTCAAATCAAACCCTCAACATCACCGCAGTTGACGATTCACTCCTTGAAGGAGCCCATAGCGATACAATCGTTCATACCCTTACTGGCGGCGGCTATGATTCGGTTGCCGTTTCTGATGTAACAATTGGAATTACAGACAATGAAACCGCTGGGATTTCCATTACAGAAACCGGGGTCAACACTGCGATTGGGGAAGACGGGACAACGGATTCTTACTCGGTGAAATTGACGTCAATCCCGTCCGGACCGGTCACAATCAGCATCGCCTTTGACCCAGCACAAGTAAGCCTCAGCGGGCCGGCCGGCGCCAGTGGTGCCACATCACCGTACGCTTTTGATATTGCAGCCGCAGACTGGAACACAGCTCAGACGATTACTGTGGCAGCTGTCAACGATTCCATTGTAGAAGGGGCGCATTCAGCCACACTGGTCCACAGTGCGAGCGGCGGCGGATTTTCAGCTGCTTCGTCGGTTAGCGTTACGGTGGGCATCACGGATAACGACAACCCTGGCTTGACTATAGTTCAAAGCTCCGGATCCACCGGCGTCACCGAAGGAAGCTCCACTTCAGATTCCTATACAGTCGCTTTGTCGGCGCCGCCTTCCGCAAATGTGAATGTTGCCATTTCCTTTACCACCACAGAATTGTCGGTCAATGGTAGTACGACTTCACCCCAGACTCTGACATTCACAACGAGTAACTGGAGTTCTGCGCAAACCGTAACGATTCTAGCACTCGCCGATTCCGTTGCACAAGGGGCGCACAATTCAACGATTCAACATACCATCAGCAGTGCCGGAGACTCGGTCTACAATGCTCTAGGGCACGTATCGGGTGCGGATATCTCAGTGGCCATAACGGACAATCCGCAAAATGCATGGTGGAACAATAACTATGCGTATCGCAGAAAAATCTTCTTCGGCTGCAGCCACCCTGCCTTTAGTACGGACTACACGGCTTCGGTGAGCTTGAGCACAAACGAAACCTCCAGGTTCGATCCTTCAGGGAAGGACATCCGCGTTGTATGGCAGCCGTCTTCGGGTTCTGTGCAAGAATTGGATCGGGTTGGCTATGGCTGGAATACTGCAAATACAAGGATTGATTTCAAATTGAAATCTTCTATCGCGGCTAACGTTTGCCCGGAAGCCGCAGATGGATCGTACTATGTCTATTACAGGAATACGTCTGCCGGGGCCCCACCTGCGGATGAAACATTGGTCTATTACTTCGCTGACTTCTTTAATCGTGCTAACGGTGTGGCGACAATGGTTCTTTTCTTGGTGCAAACGGCCAGCATTGGATGGAATCCGGAGTTTCCGCAATGGTTTCCCCAACTGCAATATCAGAGCCTTTCCGCACGGAGTTCGACTGGTTCGTGCCTGAGAGGGTTGACAAGTATACAAATCCGGACAATGGAAACGGATGGTCTCGGGATGTTAACTGGCATGTGGGATTCAGCCTCGGTGATTTCGCAACAAATAGTCATCGCACAATCATCGGGGGCCGTACGGGGGATGTTGATTCCTGGGTTGGCGTCAATCTATTGCTAGGTGAGGGTGAGGGTTCCACGCCGGATGAAAATTTTGCAGGCATCGGCTGTCCGAATTCGACGGGACGCACTTTTTGCGTTTACTTTGCAATGAAACCCAGCTTCGACCAGGGGAATCTGACAAATCTCGTTAACAATGCTCCCGGCTTCACGCACAATCCTGGGAATTGGGATTCTCTTGTGGGTGAAACAACAACAATGGCCATGCGTATTGACGTCACACCGTCGTCCAATCTCTACGACGTTTGGCTAAACGGAACACAACGGATGAGCTCGGTCCCATTCATCGTGCCCTCGGTACCCCTCACACACGTGCGAATTTTCGAAAGTCATTACACCGATTTCCTTGGCGGTGCATTGGCGTTCGATGCCCAACCCCCAATGAAATTCGACAACCTGCGCGTCTTTTATCCGGCGGCAGCAACTATCGATTCTGAACAACCCAAGCCCCCTTGAACCATGCGGGGCTTAGTTCAAATCCGTGTCCCCGCCTGCGAGGAGCTTACGCAAGCGGGCTCGCCAGAGGACTCTCCGGTCAGTCAGAGTACTTAGTTTACTGTAAAACTCCTGGACGTCGCCGTATAGGCGCTGATGGCTCCGGACCAGCCTGATTTCCAATTGCCGTAGTGGCGAATTCGGTACGTTCCGGAAGTCGTGGTGGGTGGAATGGACCATTTAATGGTGACCAGGGAATTCGCGACTCCATCGCGCGCCCATTGGTACTTTGTTTCCGGATCCCAATCCGAGGCGATGGTAACCCATGACGATCCCACGAGGCGCTGAACCTCGAGGAATGTAGATTGCAGCTTAAGATTATTTCTGGGATGTGCTCCCCAGAAAACCACGCTCGCCACTGAACCCTTCGAATAGGAAGCAGCGGCATCAGTTTTTACATCGCCAAATTCTTTGAATAGCGGCTTATCGTCAAACACCACACCTGTAATTAGACTCGACTGATTGTTGATTAGATTCCTGGGAGTGGGACCGGGGCTAACAGACGTTCCATCTCGCATTGCACGGGCCAATCGCGAATATTCTTGTTGCATTGCAGGCAGCTGATTTGGACCAAAATGTGTGGATGCGCCTTCATAGTGCTGCGCTGAATATTCTTCTGGAGTTGCTACGTACCCGGCGTAAGCATTGGCAAGCCCTGCAATCACCACATCTGTGACCCCGTCGGCCTGTAGTTCTGCTGCTACTGTTTCGCGCAGACGACGTCCGCACATAGTTGTGCACTCAAACGGTACGCCAACAATTGCCAGGCTTCCCAGGCGCATGATATGCACCGGTAATACTTCTGGAGTCCAGGGATACGGCGTCATCCTACCTGTTGTCAGTAGCACGACTTTCTTGTCGTGGCATGCCTGATCCTCTGGAACAAGCGTAAAGAATGGCCAACTTACACCATCGTAGGCCAGGCCTTCTGATACGAATGAAACACCGGGACCGTCCTCAGTACTGCCCGCAATCATGGACATACCGATTGCAGCTTTGCAGGTTTTTTTGAGCACGCTTCCAGTCCATTGCGCTGCGACATTGATATTGGAATAGTCCACGTAGGCATGTCTATAATCCACGCCTCCGGACATTGCGCGACCTCCACTGTTGTATAAGGCCACGGCCCCGTCGTACTGACGATTGCCAATTGTGTAGGTGCGATCAAAATCGTTCACGTTATCCGGAACTCCCCAGAGATTGGGAGAAACGTCACCCTCATTGCTATTTGAGAACGCAGCTACAAACGTATCTGCGGAAGAATATGTTGTGGCTTTCAGCTTCTCAAAACGATAGGCAGCATACCCCTTGTTATCGCCGCTGATCAATCTGTTCTTATTACCTATGTTTGTTGCGTGAACCGCAAACCAGTTTAGTAGACCAAGTTCACGGCCATCTATGCCAGTAAACTTGAGCAATGTCATTTTCTTATCTGTATCGCTTGTGTATCTGGATCGCTCCGCAGCTGGATTCTTTGCATAAGCAATGGGCGATCGATTCATGCCGGCATCGACCACATCACCCGTATTGAATTGAATGTTTGCAGTTCGCATGTTGTTATGCGCACGAACTATCGACTGATAGATTCCATCTACGATTGCGTTGTAGTTTTGTGAGTCATAACCAAGGATTGTGAGATTATACAGAGCGTAGTGTGAGTATCCACCGGGACCGCTGTGGGTATGGGTTGCAGCAATCATGACATTCTCGTCGGAGTAAATTCCCCCGTAAGTGCTCATGAGTTTGTTAATGACTCCTTGTTTAACAGATTGAAACACCTGCCCAAGGTCAGCAGTAACATAAACGATTCGCTTTCCGTTGCAAGGACTCTCAACTACAAAGGCCCGCGAGCGCAGGCGCATATGAATACCAGCTGTCTTTTGTTCGACCACCGCATATCCCATCATGCCAAGCTCAGCTGCAGAACCTGTAATATCGTATATTCCGCGGCCCAAGTTAAATCTATCGCTCGTAAAACAGGTTCCACCGAAGGCTCCACCTGCGGTTAGATTATTGGTGCCATTTTCCCCGGTGGAATTCTCTCCGCCAGGAATCAAAGGAACATTGGTCTTACTATCTTCACCGCTGCACGCGGCAACGAGCAGCAGAATTAACATCTGCAAAATTCTTCGCGTCAATAACATGGAATCCCCCCACAGGCCGCTGCCTGCTGATTCAAGACCTATAGACTACGTATGATTTCTATTTTCTACAAAAAAACTTGCGGAGCGAACGAGTGAAAACTGACCCACCCAATAGAACGCCAGGGTAAACAATTCCGGAATCGGCATTTTGAAGATCGAAATGGCCCGAAGTGAATCCGAAATCAGGAGGGCTACAACCGCTATGGCCATCCAGACGGCTGATTTATCAGGCCCGGATTGCAACAAAGGTCTGAGGCCGAGGCCAATGAATAGGATCAAGACACCAGTATATACAATGGAAGGTAGACGCAGGAATCCGTACGGATCGAGCCAGAAGAACATCAAAATGGCGTATAACGTGACCAGACCAAATCCCAGGATTCCCCGAGCCCGGATTGGGCCACCACGAACAATGAAAGCAGCAGAATACGTCAGGTAGTACGCAGCAGTGCCTAGAGCTATGAAGCGTAGATGCCCTCCGAGCATCTGGAACACCTCAACAAACGCAGCAGCACATAAACCCGTTGCGATCAATATTGCAATGGTGCTGCGGCCGGTGAGCAGGACGCTTACGCACAGAATGACCAGGATTAGCGGTCTTAAATATAGATCCGGAAGCGTTGCTCCAATCCCAATCGCCACCAGATCGAGCAGAAGCAAGGCCAGAGAGATATTTACCAAGATGCCAGATCGTCGCATGTTGGACCATTTGAAGATACTTCGTAGAACTTGTCGAGCATCAAGCAAGTTCCTAAACGACGTCGTCACATTCTCTTAACGGGCAATAATACCCGCAATAGCCCCGCGAATAGCTATGAAACAGGCGAGGAGCATGATAATGTAAAGGCCTGGAACTCGGATTGCAAACCACCACCACTTGGAGAGCTTCATGGCAGCCCAGGCTGTAAGCGCTGCGTGAAGCAGGAACCAGAAACCCATGTCGCGGGAGAGCGTGTGCATTGCCCTCAAGAAAACGATTCGTTTCGTGTCATCGGCCAGGACGGGACCCAGCGCCCCTTTCATGTATTTATCATACATCACTATAAGCAACGGCTTATCGAGTACAAAATAGAAGACCAAGAATACGGAGGCAAAAATCAACCCCAGCGCGGCTGGCTGCAATTTGAAATAAAGATCGTTATCTGTCTTAAGGGAGATTGCTACAGCAATTCCAACGAGTACAAAGCCGATGATAGTCAATTCATCGATTGCCCCATAGACCACCAGGGAAAACACGAGCTCCAGAAAGGCCAGGGCAATCGCCGATATGAGCGCCGTCTTCTTGCCGGAAACTGATTCGAGAATCACGAACACGAGGACCGGGACGATTCCTATCCAGAGAGTTGAGTATTCCACAGCAAAGAGCAAAAGCGGACCTGCGCCTGTCAAATCATTGAGGCAGAATTACTTTACTAAAATCCACACAGGACAAAATCAGGAACCATGAATAAATCACAACTCTGGTCTGCCGCATTGGTTGGCCTGGTAATCGCTTCAACCAACTGCAAAGAAAGCAAACCTGCTCCGGAGAAAATTGCGGAAGGAAAATGCTACGGCATCAACAGCTGCAAGGGCAAAGGAGAGTGTGCAACCAAAGAACACGGCTGCGCTGGGATGAACACCTGCAAGGGCAAAGCATGGATCAAGATGCTCGAATCCACGTGCAAAGAGAAAAATGGAACCTTTGAAGCTGTTCTAGACGGAAAATATATGTAAGATGCTTTGCGGTCAGCAGCGCTGACCGCAAATCTGCCCGGCTCGATTTTCAATCTGCAGGGTTGCATGCGAAATTCTAAATCGATGAAACAATTCTTCATTCACATCGGGGAAAAATAGGGGCTCAGATGCGTCCGGCATAACAAGATGTGCTGTGAGGGCAGTCTCGTTTGTGCTCAGAGCCCAAACATGCAGATCATGCACATCGTCTACATTCTTGAGCGACGTTAAGTATGATCGAACCTCTTGAAGGTTTACCTCCGATGGAACTCCATCAAGTGACAATCGAAGCGACTCCCTGAGTAACCCCCAGGCCCCATATAGAATTGCAAGGCTAACAAATATACTTACAAGGGGATCAAACCAGACCCAGCCAGTAAGCGAAATCACAATTCCTGCTGCAACTACGCCGCCAGAAATCGCAGCATCGGCAAGTAGGTGCATATATGCACTGCGCACATTCAGGTCGTGTTGCTTATCGCGCAGGAATAGAAGCGCGCTTCCGGTGTTTACCAGTATTCCAATCAGCGCAACTGCGGCGATTCCTTCGCCATGCACGGCAACGGGATTACGCAGCCTGGATACAGCCGCATAAGAAAGCGCACCAATAGCAAAGAACAAGGTAACAGAATTTATCAAACTCGCGAGGATTGTGCTCTTCCGCAAGCCGTAGGTAAAATTGCCGCTTGGGCGACGACTGGCCAGGCCAACAGCGAGCAATCCAAGCACCAGACTCCCTACATCAGCTAGATTGTGTCCCGCATCGGTTAGGAGTGAAAGGGAATCCAGCCAGAAACCGGCTACAGCTTCACAAACCACGAAACCTGCATTGAGTAATATACCCAGTTTGAACGCCCGGGTAACGGATTTAGGTGTATGGTCGTGACCAGCTCCCATCTTTAAAATGATCGGTACGCATGCCGACGCGTCATTCCTTTTTGCTAGTAACCGAGGAATTCTTCGCTCTTGATATCGTGATCAAAAACGCCTAACTGCAGGAGCATTTCCCGAATCGAGTGAACCATGCGCGAAGGTCCGGCAACGTAGTAAATTGGATGTTCATTTTCAGGTATGTTCTGCCTCAGAAGCACCTTGTCGATTCGGCCTGTTCCATACTTCCAGTCTGGATGCTCGCGCTCTGTGATGGTTGCGATCAACTTGAAGTTTGCTGATTCGCTGGCCCAGAGTTCAAGCTCATCTAGAAAGGCCGTTAATCCAGGGGTTCGATTTGAGTAAAAAAGATAAACCTTTTGCATGGGTCTTTCCGAGAGAATCCATTCAATCATTCCGCGGAACGGAGTGATTCCAATGCCACCAGCAATGAATACTGCAGGAATCGTAGGATCTTCGTGCAGAGAAAATGTGCCGACTGCAGGGCTGATGAAAATCGGAGCGCCTTCTTGCAAGTTTGAAAGTGCCTGTTTGAAAGGAGTATTTCTGATACGACTCGCAACTATGATCGAATCTGAACGCAGTGGAGAGGAAGCGACGGAAAAAGTTCGTACGCTTTGACCTGGAACGTTCTCCATATCCGGCAGTGTAATGTCTACAAACTGCCCCGGAGTAAATGGGAAATCGTTAAGCGATGTATCAAACCAGAATGCCATCGTGTCGTCTGCAATCTTACTCTTATGAAGAAGGGGCAATTGATACAACTCCGTTGTGCGACCCACGCCAGGAGTGACGTCGTTGATTTCATATAATTTGTAGCGGCCAGACTTCCCTTTAAGCGGCATGCTGAATATTCTGCCACGCGTGACTTGATCCCGCGTGAGTTTGTACACGTCTTCAGAAATCAGAAAGGAAGCACCGGCCTTCTTTGTTGCCGATTCAATTCTGCTTGCCATGTTAACCGTATCGCCAAGGACCGTGAGCTGCATTTTTTTGGGATGACCCAGCTCTCCGACAATCACATCACCGAAGTGAATTCCAATTCCAATTTTGAATTCAATCTGGAATGTCTTCTTCAAGTACTCGTTCACACGAATCAATTCATCCTGAATTGCACGACCTGCGCGTACTGCAGAGAGACAGGTTTCGCGCGGATCGTTTGAAGTTAATCCAAACACTGCCATGATTCCGTCGCCCATGTATTTATCGATGCTGCCACCGTTACGAAAGATTGCTTCTCCGATTGCGTGAAAATAACGGTTGAGAATGTGAACAACGTCGTACGGCAAATGGTTCTCTGAGAAGGGAGTAAAGCCACGAATATCGCTGAATAGAATCGCAAGATCCATTTCACGCCCGGTTGTTCGAACTGAAGTTCCAACAATTTGCTGAACGTCCTCTGAATCGATCACAAGACGTCTGATCTTTACTGGGCCGGTCACATGTGCCTGGCAGGCCAGACGAATCTCTTCCGTAAACCCCTTGCGCTGCGCAAGCTGATGTTCTGCCGGAGTAATTGCAGTTAGATTAGTTCCACCTTCAAGGACCAGTACGCGACACGTTGAACAGCGGCCATTTCCTCCACACACATGGGCATGCGGAATACCTGCCTGGAGTGCAATCTGCAGAAGGGTTTCTCCAGATTTAGTAGTTTCCACGTCTTTTTCGTTTGCAAACGTTACGCGCATTCGATCACTCCTGAAGCATCCAATCAAGTGCCATTTTTGAAGCTGAAAAATCCCTTGAAGTCCGACCCACTATCATCACTGGCAAATACTGCTTTCCGCCAGGCCATGTATGACCGCCACCTGTTACGGTTACAATTCCAACCCGGCCCCCTGGACAATTCCAGATTTCTCGCTTCGCAGTGGTTTCGTCCTTCTGTGTATCTGGAAGGCTAGCAGACGTACTTTGTTCTGAACATCGATTTTTTTCACGCCAATATTTTACGGAATTTTCTGCAGAGAGAACGTTGCCGCGTGTTTTTCTAAAGAGCTTAATTGGCCCGCCCACAAAAGGAACCAGCGGATCTTCCGTACCCAGAATGAAGAGTACGGATCTGGGGCCCGATGGATTGCAGTTCAAGGTGTAATCTTCCGGGAAGTTTGCCGCAATGCTTACGGCCCTCTGGAAACGGTCGCTGTCGCAGACCGCACGTTGCGACATCATTCCGCCATTTGAAATTCCCATAATATAAGTCGCAGTTCTGGGAATGGAATATTCCGCGCCCAGCTTGTCAGCCAGGGCGTTCAGGAAGGCAACATCGTTTATATTCTCTTTGTGCGCGGTTGAAATGGGATCAAGCCTACCATCGTTCCAAGATTCATCCACACCCTGCGGGAAGACTAGAAACAGGTTCAGGCTGTCAGCAATGGAGAAAATATCGGGAGCCAGTTTGGCGAATCGGTCCGCATGCCCTCCTCCGCCGTGAAGGACAAAGATCATTCCTCGAAATCGCTGCGCCATGCCCTGGGAGGTGAGTGATGCTGCTGGCGCATAAACCAGGTAGGCCCGGGTACGCCCGTCAACTTCGATCTTACCTTGTGCGGCGTTACCCTTACCCGGAATGCTTCGACATGCAAGCAAGCCTAATAGAAAAAAGAGCAAGGCCAGCGCAATGGACAATCCGGCATGTCTCTTTACCATACCGGCTTAACAAATAGTTTCATTTCTTCCGTGTCCAGCCTTTCCAGATCTACGTTCCATACTTCGCCCAGAAAAGCTGGTCGGCTCAGTTTCTTGATAAATACGGAAAAGGGGTCAGGCAGCACAAGTTCAGAATCGTTTGTAAGATGATTAGCCGTCACAATACATTCAACGTTGAAATCGAGCATTTCAAGAAATACGCGATCCGTTTTGAATCCAGTGATGAATGCTTTGAACTTGGTCTGACCGCTCTTTTGAATCGAACGGAGCATTTTGAGTTTCCAGATATCGCGCTCAGCATCCATAGCTTTGCGTTCCATTTCGCTCGTATGAAGCCCAAGTTCGTCTATGTCTTCCTTTTTGTAGACAGACTTCTTCTTCTTCAGAATGGATTCCAGGGCCCGGTGCACTACCAGGTCCGGATAGCGACGAATCGGTGATGTGAAATGACAGTAATCCTCAAAGCCAAGGCCGTAATGTCCAAGCGGTTCGCCTGCGTACTTTGCCTGCATGAACGATCGCAGTAGCAGCATCTGAAAAATTCGTTCCGGTGATACGCCTTCTAGTTTGCCGCGTGAACCTTTCTGCGTCGATTTTCCCTTTTCAGCAAACTCCTTAACCTTGAGCAATGCCTGGTTTATGGAGCGCGGTTCTGTATCTCGGAGCTTCATGTCAATTCCGCCAATCTTCATGAAATGATTGAGTGATTCGAGTTTGCGTTCTTCCATACTTTCATGCACGCGATAAAGAGTTTGGGCACTCTTCTTTCTTTGAAATTCCGCAGTACAGATGTTCGCAGAGAGCATGCACTCTTCAATCAGCATGCTGGATTTCAACCTCTGGCGATATGTAACCTCAGTGACCTCACCTTTGTCGTTGTATTTGATTTTGGGTTCACGCAAGTCCAGATCGATTCGACCTGATTTGAGCCTGGCTGTCTTCTGCAGTTGGGCGATCTTCCAGATTTCCGCCAAGTCTGAACCTTTCTTTTCAAGTTCCGTTTCCGCAATTTCGTACGTTAGCCGACGACTTACGCGAATTACTGATTTGTAGATCTCATATCTGAGAATCTCTCCGGTTTCTGGTTTGATGTCCATCTCTGCCGTGAAAGCCAGGCGGTTTCGATCGGCAACGAGGGAGCACAAGTTCTCTGACAAAACTGGTGGAAGCATGGGCACTACTCGATTTGCCAGGTACACAGACGTAGCCCTGCGTTGTGCTTCATGATCAAGCTCCGTGCCCGGGAGAACGTAGTGCGAAACATCAGCAATGTGTACGTAGAGTTTCCAGAGCTTATTGCTTACACGCTCGAGACTAATTGCATCATCGAAATCCTTGGAATCCGGTCCATCGATGGTAACGCTTTCCAATTTTCTTAAGTCTTTGCGGCTCTTCCAGTCCGCCACAGACTCAGGTTGAACCTCTGTCCGCTCGGATTCGTATTCAGGTACACCGTCAATGTGCGGATATACAGGATTCAGGTTGTACTTCATCAGAATCCGCGAGTAGTCTGAGTCCATATCACTGTCTTTTTCAAAGCGAACAAAATCTGCTTCAAGAAGCGGCAGACCCAGATGCATAATGTTCCGGCCCGTTAATCGCACGATTACGACTACATCCTGTTTCATTCGCTTTGTTAGATCGGCTGACATGCGAGAAACTGTCATGCCCGCGGAAATGCGTGTACTGGCATCGAGCAGAATTCCAGGAGCTACACGGTGAACTGGTTCACTGAGTAATTTAAGCCTGAAGAGTTCGCGCGCTTTGTTTCTAATTTCTACGACAGTTCCTTCGAAGCGATCCCGTGATTTATCCGTAAGCCGCACCAGTATTTCATCACCGGTTAGAGCATTCATGCTTCGCGCTGCCGCAATAAAGAGATCCCTGGCCGCAGGGTCTGCGCCGCGGACTGCCGCGAATACAGCACCTGAAGGGCTAACGGACGCGCGTGCAACCGCAAGGAAGGGATCACGGGGTATCACCTTGCTTCCGTCGTATTCGACCATGTTCAAGAGCTTTAACTCCGCGAGGAGGACTTCAACGTCACTATGGTCCGGTGAATATTTCATTCCGCGAAAGCGATTGAAGTGGCTTAGTTTGCCGCTGATGCGTCGCGATGGTAGTGTACTGAATTTCTTTCCAAGTTCTTTGCGAACCAGCTTTTTGCCAGGGTTCTGTTCCAAAAAACGAAAGAGTCTAGATGCTGTGCTCAAATTCTTTTAATTCCTTCCGGATGTTTTTGTTCTGCCGGATTTTTTCTGTGATAGTGTGGCAGGAGATCGGCCCATGTCCGCTCCTGCAAGTTAAGCGCCATTGCTGCGTCAAACAGTGCTCGCGCTTCGGGTTCTGGAACTGGTCTCGGTTCCAGGTTTGCTATAGTTAGCTTCGTGGGGTCGTTGCAATAGACATGCTGGATCTGATTGTTGGTTAACTCTTGTTCGATTTCAGTCCAGGTCAGATCAAGTGTTTCCGCAGCTTCTATCGAATCGATGCCACGGCCTGTGACAAACTTAGTATAGAATCGTTTCTGTTTTCCGTCGATACAAATTGCGAATGGTTCTGATTGAGTCATGCGAATCTGAAACCCGTAGAAAGAGAGGCTATTGATGCCAATCACTGGAATATCCCAGAGCTGCGCCAGGTTTCTGGCTGCACTAACACCTATGCGAATTCCGGTAAACGATCCAGGACCTATGGCCGAAACGATCGCGTCTGGTTTCTTAATTCCGGCCTTTGCTAGTGCTAGTTGAATTTCCGGGATAATCAATTGAAACGATTCGCGCAGTGCGAAACGCGTCCGACTGGATTCCGTGCCTGTTCCAAAAATGCCGACAACGATATGCGAGTTGCTGGCATCAAAGACCAGGTACGATTTGTTCACTCCTTGTATAAATCTCTATCCGCCTTCTGTTGTCATCTCTTTCATCAACACTCATTCTGACCGTATACACGGGAATATCCGGCGGCAGGAAGGGTAAAGCACGCTCCCCCCATTCGATTGCATGGACAGTTGTGTTGGCATCACCCTGGCTCCATTCCTCCGCAAATCCCAGGCTGTCCAGTTCATCAGAATTTGTAAGCCTGTACAGATCGTAGTGATGCAGAGTTCCTCGCTTTCCCTGGTAACGATTGTGCAAATTGAAGGTTGGACTGTTAATCGTTTCTTCTATCTGCATGACCTTGCCAAATCCGCGACAAAAAGTGGTTTTCCCTGCCCCTGGCTCACCGAGCAAAAGTAAAATGCTAATCGGATTATGTCTGATTTGTTCGAACAAGTCTGCGCATACCTGCATGGAGGTATGCGGCGAAATGGTTTCAGTCAAAGAAAGCAAAGTCTCAGTCACGCCATGGCCTGCGCCGCATATTCATTTGCACTTCTGTGTCATCGGGATCCTTACCCGAAGCATTTCTATAGACAACCATCCCGGCGCCCCAGAAGGAAATCAGAACGATAACCGTGAAGATTCCAATCCATTTCAGTAGAAACTCGCCGGTGATTATTTCTGGAACAGCCATTAGCCCCGGATTAACCCGCTCCAGGACATCGCGAGCAACGCCGCTAAAAATCATGAAAAAAGCTGAGAATACAATCGTATATAAAATACGGCGAACCCATATCATAGATTCCAGTTCAGTATTTGGCAGTCGTATAACAAGAGAAAAGTCGGTGAGTTTGTGTCGTAAAAAGTATTTTTTGTGGAAAAAATGAGGCCGCAAGTGTTGTACTGTGGACAAGACCGGGCGTCTGATCAATCGTTGGGAAAGGGAAACATGAAAATTCGATACATCTGCCTCCTTCTGGGTATGCTCGCACTGACTCCGTCATTACAGGCTCAAATTACCTGTACTGGCCCGGGCTGCGCATTCTTGCCAATCAGTCAGAGCACGCTCGATCAGATGTACTATGATCTCAAAACCCAATACATGGATAAGCTATTCGAAGATATGGCTGCTGCGTCTGCCCTTGCAAACGCTTCGGGACCTCCGGCCGGGACCGTTAACCTCTCTGGATGGACTCTTGGTGCAAGCGTTGGTGCTGGCTACCTTCCTCTCAAGAAAGTGACAGTCCCAATTACTGGCTATGGTGAGATCAAAGACATGCCTCGTGCAGGAGCAGCTGTAAATCCCAGGCTTTTCTTCGGCTGTAACCTGGGCTGGTTGTTTAATAATCCTTACGATCCATTCGATACAGATGCTTCGCAATCCGCTCCGTTCTTTCTATCCCCTGCAAAATTTGATGTTTACGTTTCCTTTATTGAAGACAGGAGAACGTTCGATAGCGGTGACCAGGGGCACATCATTGTAAACACCAGAAACCGTGGATTTGACGTTCGCTATCACCTGGTCGAAGGCAAACCTCTTGCTGCGGGTCCGTTGCTGCGTTTCCTTGGTGTTTCGGTCGGCGCAGGTTACCATACGTCATTGCTGGATTTGAATGCAACTCAGACCAAGGGGCAGAAACTGAAACTGAACGCAGCCTCCGGCACTTCAATGATATGGGATGGCGCTGTGTTGGCATCGATGCGCAGTGAACTTAAAACAATTCCTATTGAAGTAATGACTGGAATGCAATTTCTCTATTTCCTTAACTTCACGTTTGGTGGAGGGATGGCCTACAACAAGGGAGGCGTGGATTTCAATATCACGCGCGTGGGCCCGGTCTATCTATCCGGGGATTCTGCGGCATTGCTTGCTGCAGCCGCAGGTCAGAGCGTAACGTCCAGTGCTTACACTTCCTATCTCACAATGGCGCTTAACGGTTCCGGAAAGGTTCCAAAGAATCTTGCCTATGGAAAGCTGGGCATCGACATAAACCTACTCTGGCTCAAAGTTTTTGTTGAAGGCATGTATGCAAAACGGGCTTACGGTGCAAACTTGGGAGTTCGATTCCAGATGTGATTACGGAGCAATCAAAGGCCGCAGTAGCCTGGCAAACACGGCGTAGCCAGCTTCATTAAAGTGAACCTGGTCCTCTTTGCCGTTTGGCATCACGAATCTGTATTCCTGCTTTAGGCCGGGTTTTTCAGCTTCTGCTAGGGACGGCCACAAATCAAGAAACGTAATCCCCATATCGCGAGTAAGGTATTCCAGTTTCCTGTTGTAGTACGGCGTGATATTATTCGCCTTCCAGGAAACGACGGGAGGAATGCTAACCATAATCAGTGTTGAATTGGGCAGACTACCCTTGAGCTTCTTGAAAATCATCTCAGTGTTTTGAAGAGCCGTGCGCATGCATCTTCCGCCCAGTAAGTCGTTTCCACCAATTACGATCGCAACAACTCTCGGATGCATTGAGACAACATCGGCGTCCAGTCTATCCAGCAGGCCTGCGGTTGTCTCTCCGCCTATTGCGCGATTGGCAATATCAAGCCCTGGAAGCAGAGTATGCAATCTATCTCCGCCGAATATAGCCATTGTTGAATCACCGGTGAATACAATATCGGCAGTAGTTTTACCGTTCTTCCAGGATTCCCTGAATGCAGTTCTTGCGAACTGAATGCGTAGATCTGATTCGACTGAAAGGGGAGCTTCGCTGCATTTGAACTCCCGATCTAAATAGTCCTGACCAATGGTTTCGGCACGTTGATCCGAGGAGCGACATTGAGTCAGACCAAGGGTACAAATGATAGTAAATAGAACGCGGGCGTGTAGTTTCATGAACGAATTAGATTCCCTGGCTTTGCGGGTTCACTGTAGAGCCGCAGCCCGCGCGTCCTCCTCTTAACGCGTTTTTTCATGATGCGTTTGAAGAATGCTTTGATGAAGTTTCTGCGGCGCTTCTTACCGCCGTAAAGATTCAGAAAGTCGCGAACCAGTGGATACACATCGTCACGGGCACGATCACCGAGAACGATTCCAGTATGGCAATAGTCGCAATGATACCCTGTCTGCTTTCCAAGAACTATGAATTCCTTGATGGTGCTGCCGCAGTTATCGTAGGCAAACTTTACGGATTCCGCGGGAGCAATATGATCGCGAGACCCGGCAAGGAAGAGTGATGGCACCTTAATATTCTTAAAACCGTCACGATAATTGTGTGAGCCGTCGCTCGTGTACTCCACCCCACTTTTGATCCAATCCAGAAACTGACGCACAAGACCAAGCCCGATATTCTCAATGCCGTTTTTCATCAGCTTTCTGATGGTCACTTTTGACATGTTCTCCGAATCATAAATAATGTTCTCAATTGGAGAAAGGAAACGCCCGGTAAGTGGAGAAATAATCTGCGCACCGAATTTCATATCCAGCACTCGCGGCAGCCAGGGCATATGAGCTATCGATCCCCAGATGGATGTCTTCGCGTGTTCAATTTTTCCTGGCCCTGCAAGAACGGTAAAGCTTGCAACGTCTTCTGAACCCGGGAGTTCGCGACCCAGGAAACCATACATAATCATAGAGCCCATACTGTGTCCAATCCAGTTGATCTGCGGCGCCCCGGTAAGCTCTTTCACTCTTCGGATTACGGCCGGCACATCGTACTGAACGATGTCGTCAAAGTTGAAGTCCCTGTAGCGCGTCTTGGATGAATGATACGATTTCCCAACGCCGCGAAGGCTCAGGACAAACACCGGATACCCATTCTGTTTGAGGTAGTAAGGCAGACTATGCGATTCATCTAAATCCACGCCGAACTTGTTCACGGCAATTCCATGCGACATGATCACTGGAAACGCATTGGGCTTGGGGTAACGCGGCATGTGAAAGTGCATTGCGATGTTCCAACCGTCATCGGTGTGCGCGTAGAAGAGTTGATCCGCAATATCTGGAGTTCCGTAGAGTTTGTCCCACCAGTAGAGGAAGAAAGGATAGAACAACACCAGTACGGCAAGAACTGAGGCCAGCACCAGGGCCGCCGTGCCAGCAAGAAATGCCGCAACCAGGATAATAATGATGGAAAGCAGGATAGTGAGAGGATCTTTCCGTTTTTTGATTGGGCCAAACAAGGTGCTTTACAGAAAACGGGATGAATGTCCTCGATCAACCAAAATATGACAGAAGAATCGAGTCCGGAAGCCCGGATATTTGAAGGCCCATTCTTTACCGTCCGTATTCCGCCTCTGTGGGAGGTAGAAGTCATTGAAAACATCCCGGCATTCTTTGATCCGGATGGAGCCGGCGTGCTTCAAATCGCGGCCTTTCGCAGACCCGCTCCTATTCTCGACGCCCGCGATGAGATGGAGCGGTACCTCAATCAAAATGGAGTGCAGCCCGATCGCTCAAAGATGACGCAGTTTATTCTGCCCTCCAGACTTGAGTGCGTTTCCGTTGAATATGTGCTCGACAACCGATTCTGGATGGTCAGTGCCATTTCGCGAAACAACCGGTTGTTATTTGTAATATATAACGGAGACGAGATTCCACAAGCCGGCACAGCAATGCTGATATCCGAAGTGGTTTCTTCTATAGAATTCCTCGACTGATGCGAACCGTAGTACTTGCATCCGGAGCGGGAACGAACTTCGAAGCCGTTCTATTAGCAATAGCATCCGGCGGAATCACAAACTGCGAAATCTGTGGCCTCATTGTTGATCGCAAAGACTCGGGCGCTGCAAAAATAGCAAGCAGGGGAAATATTCCCGTTACCACGGTGGATCATAAGTTGTTTCAAAATCGAAGTGAATTCGATTCTGCATTGTTCGACGCTGTGATTCTCCATAAGCCGGAGCTGGTTCTGGCTTTGGGATTCATGCGAGTACTTTCAAAATCTATGATCGAGCGATTCCCCAATCGAATCATAAATATCCATCCGTCGCTCTTGCCCGCATTTCCTGGTCTACATGCTGTTCGTCAGGCGCTCGAGTACGGTGCGCGAGTCACCGGTGTTACAGTTCATTTTGTAGACGCAAGTGTGGATACAGGACCCATCATTGCACAAAAAGCTGTACCCATTCCGGAGGGCAGCTCCGTTGAGTCGCTGCTGCCAATCATTCATAGAGAAGAACATAGCATTCTTACCGAAGTGGTGAATCTGTTCTGCAATGGTCAAATCGCGGTAGACGGCAGAAAGGTTACGCTGTTGAGTAAAGATTAGGAGTATACAATGATTCAAGTCCGTCGCGCGCTAATTTCCGTTTCTGACAAGACGGGCCTGAATGAGTTTGCGAGATTTCTTGCAAGTCGCGATGTTGAGATCATTTCTACCGGAGGAACCCTCAAAGCACTCCGGGAAGGCGGAATACCAGCAAAGAGTGTTGAAGATGTTACTGGTTTCCCGGAAATCATGGACGGTCGTGTTAAAACACTGCATCCTAAAATCCACGGCGGCCTCCTCGCCTTAAGAGATAATGAAGGCCACGTCAAAGCCATGAAGGATCAGTCCATTACGGGAATTGACTTATTGATTGTTAATCTGTATCCGTTTGCTGCGACTACTGCCCGCAATGCGCCATTTGAAGAAGCAATTGAAAATATTGACATTGGTGGGCCGGCAATGCTGCGCGCGGCATCTAAAAATTACAGATTCTGTGCGGCTGTTACAGACCCTGGTGATTACGCACGAATTCGTGAAGAAATTGAGAACCACGGCGGCATTCCAGAAAAGATGTCGCTTAACCTTGCGCGCACCGTCTTTCATCATACATCCGAATACGATTCCCTGATTTCGCGCTACCTTGACGATGTTGAGAAGGTGAAATTTCCAGAGTCCCTCACTGTAACATTTAGAAAAGTGCAAACCATGCGCTATGGAGAGAATCCCCATCAAGAAGCGGCGTACTATCGCCCGGTCTCCGAGCTTGAGAGAGAGAAGCGAGATGGAAGTCCCTGGCATCAGATCCAGGGTAAAGAACTTTCCTATAACAACTTGCTTGATGCTAATGCGGCTTTGTTATCCGCGCTCTCGTTGCCGGGTCAGGGTGTTGTAATCGTTAAGCATCTGAATCCATGCGGCGCTGCCCTTGCGCATTTTGATCCGGCGCTTGGGATCTACCAGGGCAAAGCCTCCGGAAACGGGATTGATCTTCCTGGCGGCCTGGCGGAGGCATTTCGTCTGGCAAGGGCTTGCGATCCAGTCAGCGCATTTGGTGGTGTAATCGCCCTGACCGCACCCGTGGATGCGCAAACCGCAGAACTCATCAATGAGAATTTTGCAGAGGTTATTATTGCTCCAGGCTACTCGCCGGAAGCCCTTGAGAAATTTGCGTCCAAGAAGAATCTCAGATTACTCGAAGTTGCAAGACCTGCCGCATTTCTAGCGCCTGGAATGGAACTCCGTTTGAACGAGCTTGGTTTGCTATTTGAAGATATGGATCATCAATATGTGCCGGCAGCGGACTGGAAAGTAGTAACAAAACGCGCGCCGGAACCCGCAGAACTCAGAGCATTGCAACTCGCCTGGCGTCTGGTGAAACATGTAAAATCGAACGCCATTGTTTTTACAAATGAACGCGCTTCGCTGGGTATTGGCGCAGGGCAAATGAGCAGACTTGACTCAACCGAAATTGCAGCTTCCAAAGCAAAGCGTGCCGGCTTGAGCCTTGTGGGATCCTCTGTTGCATCTGATGCGTTCTTTCCATTCCGGGATGGTCTGGATGCTCTCGCACGCGCGGGCGCAAAGGCTGTCGCACAGCCAGGTGGATCAGTTCGTGACGAAGAAGTCATTCAGGCCTGCGATGAACAGGGAATTGCAATGGTGTTTACCGGGATGCGGCACTTCAGGCACTGAGCATGACCACGGGCGTCAGAAAGAACTGCATGCTCGATACAGGCCTTCATCAGAAGTGCCTGTCAAACTGCAAAACTGTGGTCAGTGACAACCGCTGGCAGACCCGGCTCGTCGACTCGTGTATTGCGCCGGAGAAACTCAGACAATTTCAACTCGGAAAGAATTCATTTGGTGTGGCCCAGAGCGCGTTCTTGCAATGCGAACCCGGTTTGATGGAGTCATTCATCAACGAGGCTCCGGAACACATTGAGCTAATACGCTATTTCCTGGGCGCACAAAGGCCGGATGAATCAGGCAGCATTGCGGCTAACCTGAAACCAAAAACGCTCTATAACATCTTCAAAGTAGACTTTCAGCATTTTGAGAAACTGAAGCGGACGCGCGCAGATCTTGCGATGCGAGGCAACTACTTCCTACAGAAAACAACCGCATACTGGGCTCGGCTTCCGGTGAATCAGATTTGCCAACTGATCGCTTACATCGTTCGCTCAGAAAAGGACATTGCAACGGCGGCCCAGTTCATCGTACTCGTCCCACCTTCTGTAATCTCAAAGTTTCCGGAGCTGTCTGGACTTTCAGAGAGTGAGGAACGTGAGTTGTTTATTGGGTTAGGCGGGGACCTGTATAGTCTTCCGCTCCTTTCTCCCGGAATTTATGACCATATGTTAACGTTATTCGCTGATGATCCTGAGACGTCCATGATACTCGGTGGAATGGAAGAATTGGTTAAGCGGAGGAATACCGTTATCACAATCACAGGAAGCATGATAGACTATTATAACAAAAACAATGCACGCCTCTCCCTGCCGGCCCTATACTCTGAACTATTTGGAATTGAGGTTGAGCTGGCCGCTGAGGTCCTAAATCAGCTACTTGACGATAACGTAATCTCTGCGGGAGAGCGCGAAACCCTGCTTGAAATTCTGAAATCCGGAAAAATCGACTATATTCGCCAGGCACGCGAGGATCTTCTAAGCGACCCGTAGCCTGTGAACAGATAAAGAGCCCTTCTTAAACGGCGTATTTCTTGCGAAGCGTTTCAATCTGTGGTTTGAACTCATTCCACATTCCTGAAGGGTCCTTTTGAAATGTAGCGTAGACGCCCTGGCGACAAAGGTCCACGATTTCGCTTATGGTGAAGTCGAGCGATTTGTAGAGTTTGAAGTATTCATCCGTCAGAGTTACGTTAAAGATTTCTGGATCGTCCGTGTTAACCGTGCAGATAAGTCCGTCGTCATAGTAACGACGAACCGGGTGATCCTTTTCGCGCCGAACATACTTGCCAGTGAAGATATTGCTCGTGAGGCAGATTTCGATTGGTATCTTCTTCTTCTTGATTAGTTCCATGAGTGATGGGTCCTGAATTGCAGATGTCCCGTGCCCGATTCGTTCCGCTTTCAAGACTTCGACCGTATCACGAATGGACCATGGGCCATCGTCCTCACCAGCATGCGCGACTGTCCGTAATCCTTCAGCCTGGGCCTGGGCAAATACGTCTTTGTAATCTCGAGCTGGACCCATCAATTCCGCGCCACCGAGCCCGATTCCGATAATACTTGATTTTGGATTTGAGAGGACTCGCTGCAAATTCTTGCTAGCGTTTTCGGGTCCAAACGTGCGGGAAACGTCGATGAGATAACGAATGTCAGGGCCACCGGCAAGGCGGCATTCACGGGATAGGCGATCCAGGGTATCAGCAATGTCAGCAAAATCCAGGCCATTTTGAATCATCCTGGACGGAGCCAGGAATACCTCTCCGTAGCGCACATTGTTAGCTTCCATGTATTCTTTGAGATTTTTGAATACCAGCTCAAAGTCATCGGGTGTCTTGATCGAATCGATTATGAAGAGGAATAGTTTGATGAATTCCTGTAGATTAGAAAATTTATAAAGTTTTTTAAGTTGTTCTTCTTCGTAGTCCACCCGGTTTCTTGAGAGCATTCCGGCCAGTGTTCCCCTTGAAATACAAGCCTCCATGTGGAGATGAACTTCTGTCTTTGGCATGCTCCGTAGAAACTCCAGCACTCGCTTGTCCTCAGCGGACAGGTCGTACTCTTTTTTCTCACGATCCACGCTGATGCGGGATGCGGTTGCAACATCTACGGATGCAATTTCGTTGAGCAGATCCTCCGGAAGACTTTCAACTTCCAGTTCTTCAAGTGAGATTTTCTGATTTAGTAAGTCGTTTATGTGCCGGTCAAAAGCCACCTGAAGACCGGGTGTGAAGGAACGATTGGCCGGAAGACGAGCGCGAATGCGACGCAAGTCTTCCACATCCTTATCCAAGGATCGGATTCTTTGAATCAGTTGTTCAAGGCGAAATACATTGCTCAAACGCGAAAGTCTCCCACTGCTTCTTCTATTAATCGGATCAGCTCGCGAATGCGTTCCAGCTGGGATTTCTCATGCGGGCTGAGCGAGTCCTGGCTGACCAGTTTCTCGAGCGTTTCCTGCGTGTACCGACAGTACTGATGGATTCTTTTTACCCGGTCCTGTAAAGAAAGAAATGTGAGGTTAAGATGCGTCGCATGTTCCTGCAACTCATCATCCTTACGCAAGTGGATGCGTGCGCTCAGATCACCTTTTGCGATCTCAGCCAATACTTTCTCCAGGTGAATAAGAGGGCCGGCTAAGCGTCGTGAATAAAGGATCAGACTCCAGCCCACTCCAATAAGAGAAGCGAGGCAAAGTGCGACTACGCCACACCAGCCCATCCAGCGAAGCTGGGACATTGTGTATTCATGCGTGCCCTGAGTAGCATACCAAATAATGCTCATGGAAAGGATTGCCAGAGCAAACAGCGGGAACATTGCCCGCCGTATCAGGCGAAACTGAAATTTATATTTGAGAGGAACCCGACCGCGTTTCTGATCCATAGACCAGGGACTCAGGAAATTGAGCTGAGCAAGCTCTTGGCCTGTCGGTTCTCAGGATCAAGTCCCAGGGCCCGGTCCAACATTTCCTGGGCCTTTGCATGTTCGCCTGTCTTCTGATACAGATCAGCCATGTGAATCAGGTTTGGAATCCGATTGGGATTGATCTCGTAAACGCGCATCGCTGCATCCAGCGCCTTGGTATATTCGCCCATGCGCTTGTGCGCAATCGAGAGATAGAGCCAGAAATCTGCGATGTTAGGATCGTGTTCGAGGTAATTGCCAAGGATCTCCACAGCCTTTGGATAGTCGCGTTCCTTGAATGTGAGGACAGCCAATATCTTGTTCAAAGCCGGAACATCGCGCCTTACACTATAAGCCTGTCTTAGTACTTCAAGTGCTTGCTCGTGCTTTCCCTGACGAGCCAGGCGTCGCCCTTCCTGGAATGTTTCCTCAAAGGATCCAATTTCTTCCACGTCGTCGAACTGCATGTCATCTTCTTCATCTGGATCAATGTCGATCACCACGCGCTGCTGCGGGGCCTGTTGAACCACAGGTGCAGTTGTCTGGGACGCCGCACCGACGAACTGCAGGCGCAGGAACGAAAGGTCATCCGTAAGATCTCCCTGGGCCAGCAAACGTTCGAGCAGGGCGTTGAGATCACCGTCTGCCTCTTCGACCCGCTTAAGAATTTGGAATTCGTCTTCGTTGATTGTGCGAACTGGCTGATCTGGCGTCAGGTCAATATCATCGCGTCCGTCCGATGCCATAATGATAACGTCACCCGGTTGCAGTTGGAACTTTCTGACCTTGAAAGGAATCTCAGATTCCAAACCAACTTTACGCAATTGCAGATCTTCCTCTATAAAGGAAGCCTTGCCGTTGCGGTACAGAATTTGGAATGGATGTTCAGCATTGAAATACCAGACTTCTCCTGTCTCCTCGTCCACGATTGACATAACCACAGAGATAACCATGGAGCCGTTGAACGCCAGGAACACAGCGTGAACTTCATCGTAGACCTCTTTGAGCCATTGCTCCGGAGGAATGGTCAAAATTTTGTTATTCTTAGCAGAGCGAGCCATGATGGAATTCATCACAACGCCCATTACCAATGAGCCTCCGGCGCCCTGCATGGATTTACCCATAGCATCACCGTTAAGCGACACTACATAGCGACGTTCCGGATGCGTGGAGAAGCGCAGGTTACCAGTAATACAAATGTCGCCGCCCAATTCCGAATGTTTGTTACGGAACTCAAACTGCTTTTTCTGACGGAGCAAGAACTCTGTCTTAACAGAACGAGATTTATTCGCATTGAAGAAGAGCGGTTTGGCCAGGAGAGACGTCAGGAAGTAGTCACCATCTTGCTGAATCTTCAAGGCATGCACTTGCTCGAGAGTCTTGTTCAATTCAGCAGTTCTTTCTTTTACCTTTTCTTCCAGGTTATTTGCATAATCCTGTAACTTGGCCCTTGCATCGCGAATGGAAGCGACCATTGAGTTAAACGAGTTGGTTAGAAATCCGATCTCATCCTGAACTTTCACTGGAACTTCAATATCGAGATCACCCTTGTTCACTTTGGTAACACCGCGAAGCAGTGAGTTGAGTGGATTGACAAGGCTCCCGCGGAAGAAGAGCGGATAAAGAACAATCAGAACCACAAGCACAACAAGGAGAATAATAATGAGTCGTTTGGCCGCTGGGTGCACAAATGCGCGGTATTCCCGGTACGAGAAACCTACTTCGTAAATAACTTCATCCTGAAGCGAATAGGAATCGAAAGCCACAAAATGCCCGTGTCCGTTTTCACTCTTACGATAAAGGCGCGTTCTATCTGCCTTGAATGGAGCCAAATAGCGGAGCACTTCACGCCGCAGCTCAGCCGCTTCCATTCCCTCATGCGCTTTGATATAATCAAGCATCGGTTGCCGAAAGGGTCCAAATGCTGAAGGCGTTTTATTCAAGTATTTGATAAGTTCAGCACGAAAGCTTTTATCCTTTGGGAGCGCCGAAATTCGTGTTGTGTTTACAAATGCGTCTTTATCTAATTTCGCAAACAACTCTTCAAGATTCCCGAGCAGCTCCGGAGCTGGTTGATTGGCGTTTGCCAGATATGCTTCGATCGAGCCGCGATACCCTGCAAATGTAGGCGGAGAATCCCGAACAATATTCAGCACACCCTCTTTGAACTGTGGCTGATCCCCAGACAGGACGATGCGCTCGTAAATCCTGGTGTTGCGTAAGCTATCCAATTCATTTGCAAATGTAATCCGTTGTTCTGCTGGAAGCTTGCGATACGCTTCTGATTCGTATGGAACATCTACCTTCCCCGTTCCAGGATCTAGAGAAATCACGTACTGGATTGTTGGATGTTTTTCTGCTCCATCGAGTGCCCGGAGCATGTATTGGACGCGCAACGCATCATATTCTTCTTCACGATCGCGCATTGTAAACAAGCTCACGCCCTGCATCATCACGAGGAACGTTACCAGAGTGATACCGACGATCTTTGCCATGAACGTCGAACGATCCTTGGTTGTGTTCATGTACGTGAGGATCATCAGGAAGAATCCACCCACCACAGTCAGAACGAATGCAAGAAGGAACGTACCGCGTTCTACAACACCATCACGGCTTTGAATATTCAGTACAGCTGGCGTGATGCCAGCAACCATAACAGAAAGGACAATCAATAGAATGGCATTGCGTTCTTTGGTCTTGATTGTAAAATATTTCCAGACACCAAATGCTGGAAGCAAAAGGATATAAATGAAAATCAAGATACCTACGATCTTACTGATTAGCTCAGCGTCAAAGTCCCAGTAATGCGCTGAGAAGTGAAACTTACGATCTGAATGCAGACTTTCGTACATGAAAGCGCCCAGGCACGCTAGAGCAATTACCCACTGAACAATTAGAATTGTACGGGTAAGGCGTGGATGAGTATTTTCAGGGAAGCGTAGCAACCACTGCAAGAAGTGCAGAATGGCTGGCATAACAAAACCAATTGTCATCCAACGATGATAGGCAGCGAGGTCGCTGTAATACGATTGGCAGATTACATAGGCGAATACGTAGAACGACATCAAGAGCAGAGCAACACCCATCTGTGTTGTGCTCTTGGATTTCTGGGGCAGGGATAGAAGGAACACGCCGCAAATCAGGCAAAAGATGAAGGTTATGAAGGCCCCGATTGCGAAGTAATTCAGGTAAATGTTATGACGATTCAGGAAATCTATTGCTTCCACGCAGCTCCCCTGACCGGCCAAACATGCAGGACCGATCCGTTATTTATAGTTCGGCAAACAGGGGGGTGTCAACAGTATTTTTAAGCGAAAAAGGCCAGCGATTCGCTTAAATCGCAGCCGCAAGCGGTCTGCTAGAGCGCCTAACTGACAATTCATCGTGCGCTGCACGCTGCAGGATCAATTTCGCTATTGCGACATCCAGGCCATGGCCACCACGGCATGCGATGACGTGGGCCAGCAAGGGCCTGCCCATCAGGTAAAGATCCCCAACCAGGTCCAGGACCTTATGACGAATGCACTCGTCTGCAAAACGCAGGTCTTCGCGATTGAGGTAACCGTCCTCGGTTAGAACAATGGCATTTTCCGCGCTTGCACCCTTGATCAGGCCTTTCGCGCGAAGGGCTTCAACATCTTTCAGGAAACCAAAGGTACGAGCAGAAAGAATCTCCTGCGAGAAAGTCTGGCTATCCAGATCCATCGTAATGGTTTGGCCCCGAAGTTCTGGATGCGGAAAATCGATTGTGCAAGTGACTTTGAAAGTCTCAGAAGGGAGTGCTACCAGATAGCGGTCGCCGTCTACAACCCATACCGGGCTGGTCAGTCGAATTGGCGCGATGTCAGCGCCCAGGTCTCGCACGCCCACGCGATTGATTTCCTCAAAGAAAATTTTTGCAGATCCGTCCAGGATCGGAACTTCCTGCGAATCCAATTCCATCATTGCATCTGAAACGCCGGTCGCAGCAAGTGCAGCGAGTAGGTGTTCGACTGTCTGGATTCTCCAGCGATGATTGCTCAACGTGACCGCCTGACGTGTGTCTATGGCGTTAAAGGGCGATACTGCAATAGTTGATTTATGATTCTTATTTTGGAAAACGAGGCCAGTTCCAGCCGGAGCCGGTTTAATCCAGAGATTTACTTCATCCCCCGAGTGGAGGCCTATCCCCTGGATGTGAACGATGCCTCTGACTGTTGCACGTCTGGTCAAACCGGGATGCTGGGTCGATGCGAAGTTTTCCATACTGGGAGCTATAGAGCAAGGATTGTGCCAATGGGCCCAGTTGGCGAATTTTGGTCTAAATAGCCGGTTTGCGGCATTGTGTGAAGCACAGGTCCTGATTCTCAATTGGCGGATTGCAGTCTTAATGAGACATAATTCAGTCGGTTATGTGGACTTTCTTCCCAGGCGATGCATTTTTGCAACACCGGTCCGCATTCTGACGACTCATCGAATTCGATTGGCGACCCAACCACTTCCACTCTGTCCACCCGAGTATTGGCCAACCAGGTTAGCTCCATCCTGGGACAATTCACCGTTGTATTCCTGGCGGAAAGGTCCAGTCGCACCGATTTCCGAACAGCGCCTTCCGGCGCAACTTCGTACGAAATAGATGCGATTGCCCTGGATGGCAACATTTCCCAGGGGCTCGGGAATATGCTTACCCCAATTCTGGAAATGCAGTGTGGCACCGGGATATCCACCAGGAAGCGAATATATATAGAGAAGACCTTTATGACCACTAACGTCAATGCGATACGTCCCCAGAAAATACTGAAATGGAGGAGCTTCCGAGGTCGCGTTTGCAGGCTCCGTCATGGCACCGATCGTTGCTCTTTCCTCCTCGCAACTATTGTCTTTTCCAACAAAATACCCGCCCAGGAAGGACGCGGGAATGACAATAGGCAGAATCAGGAAGAGCCATTTGCGCCGGGGCTTTTGGTCTTCTGATTCTAGACTCTGTGCCTTCTGACCCTTGGCGTAATCAAAGAGGTCTGGATCATTCTTTTTCCTGAAGAGGTCCCGGATCAATCGTATCATCGTTTCACTGATCGGCTGATTTTAGGATTGATTGAGCCTGGATTTGGAGCTCTAAGCGTTCGACGATCAGGTTGCACTTGAAAAAGGAAACTATTCTTACCTCATGGGCTGCGTGATGCATGATTGCCAGAATTCGGCGAGCGGCCAATTCCCCGCTCAGTCAGCGCTGGGCCGTGAGACGTAGAAGGACTCTCCGCTTAATTCCAGCTGCACAGATTCAATTGCGCCTGTCACATTTTGAAACTCTCGGAGTGGACCGCTCAAAAACTTATACATTTTCCAGACGACTCTAGAGTTTGCAGTCCCGGTCGCACCAACTTCAGATCCAATCCATGGATTTCGCTTTCTTCCCTCTTCCGCGGATTCCGCCGTGTAGTAGGATCGATTTGCAGAAAGGGCAAACACATCGCTCAAGGCCTTCAAGCCGATGCGCACATCGTCTGTATCTTTCTTAAGATTGATAATAATCGAACAATGTCTCCACTGATCATGTTCCAAGCATGGATCATCTACAACTGCTGCCCATCCGGTGATTGCAAATGGACTGCGCTTCCTCCAGGTTACAAATAGAGTCGAGTCTATTGCCGCCCAGAAGTACAAGAAATAGCCGCCAATCACAACGCATAGCCAGGCCCAATCGTCCCAGGCTGACCGCCTGATCATCGCTTGAAAGTCGCCTAACGGCATAGACAGAGTTATTATCAAATGGGTAAGAACGGCAGACAACACAAACATTCCGATTACCGGATCACCCGTGCGAAATCTCCACCAGATCACCAAGCGATCTCGACGCTGGCTATTTTGCTTCTCAAAGAAATATGCGATCTTATCTAAGAAGCTTTGCAATCCGTCCTGAATCCGCGCGGAACGCGCCGCTCTACGCTCGTGCAGGGCTTTCGCCTGCTCTGCCTGCCTCTTAAGATCTTCTGTGTACTTATCCAGAGCTAAAGCATAGAGCCGCTTAACGCCAGGTCAAGAAGGAATTCCCGTGCAGCTTGACTTTAGCTGGACTATGGTCGTCTGGAATATGCTCATCCCGAGTATGGAGCCCGGCCTGTCGGAATATCCGGAAGGAATTTGCTGGGAGTCCTCACAAAAATGACTTTATTGATTTTTCAGGCTAAGCAAGCCTGAAGTCAGCAGGTGAATCTTCTGCCAAATCTAAAAACAAAACCTGCCCAGATTGATTCCATGTATGAGAAGTTGGAAGAGCGCTTTGGCGCAGTTCATTGTCCTCTGACATATTCACAACCACATGAACTCTGTATCGCCGTAATCTTGAGTGCTCAGTGCACAGATCAACGGGTCAACCTGGTGACACCGGCACTATTTGCGCGATTCAAGACACCTGCAGAATTTGCAAACGCGGATCGCATTGAGCTGGAAGAACTGATTCATTCAACGGGCTTTTACCACAATAAGGCCAGAAGTATCCAGGGTTTTGCTCAATCGCTTGTTGAAACCCACGGCGGAATCGTCCCGAACAACATGAAAGACCTGGTGGCAATGCCCGGCATTGGGAGAAAGACGGCTAACGTTGTAATGCAAGAATTGTATGGACTGGTCGACGGAATAGTAGTGGATACGCATGTCCTCAGGTTATCCAAGCTTCTCAAATTAACAAAACACTCAGATGCTGTGAAAGTTGAGCGTGATTTGATTCAGGCAATTCCTAGAAAATACTGGATGAACTGGTCACTCTACATGATCTTCTTAGGGCGATCATGTTGCACTGCAAGGAAGCGAAACTGCAATGAATGCATACTTTCCAACCTCTGCCCTTCCAGTACTCTTAAGAATGGGGCGTGATATCCACGTCAGCCAGCACATGGAGAGCAGCTGCAAATAGCCCTTCCGATTTCCTGTAACTGAGAATCTCGCGAGCAAAGCGGAAGAACTCCTCGTTAATCTCGATATCGAGCTGAACAGTCTTGCTCGCAGAATAGAAAGCCACATCGTTCATCGCAAGGTCTGTTGTTACACCTGTGCGTACAATTGGATCAAGCTTGTTCCAACAAATAGACTTGCCGCGAAAGGTAAATTGAAACCAGGTCAGTTCATCGTGCAGGGTATTTGCAAAGAAATCGAAGTAAGGCTCACTCCCCTGAAACCAGTGCCGCACAATGTCGTGCTTCAACTTTTTCTGACTGATTCGGTCAAGAGAACGCGCTAGCTCCATCGCGGTTTCTACCATGGTAGAAGCAGAATATATGCGCAATGCAATTGGTCTGCTAAAAATTGCACCAGGCGGGAGAATTTCCGATTGCCCTGGTTCGGGGATAGTATTCGAATCAAGAATGAGGGGATGGGCTTTCTAACAATGCAGGATTCATTGTTCACACAGGACTCGCCTTTGCCGCATCGTCTCCGTCCTTCACGCCCGGAGGATTTTTTTGGAAATGCAAAACTCCTTGAACGACTCATGAGCCAACGCGTGCACTCCATGATTCTATATGGTCCGCCTGGATGCGGAAAGACTACCCTGGCTACAATGATAGCTGAAAAAAGCGGTTTGTCATTTGTCGCACTCTCGGCCGTATCCTCTGGAGTAAAGGAAGTCCGAGAAGCAATCGATCAAGGTAAGAAGTTAGGCAAGCTGGTGTTATTCATCGATGAGATCCATCGATTCAGTAAGGCCCAGCAGGATGCAATGCTTCATGCTGTCGAATCAGGATGGATAGTCCTGATTGGTGCAACAACGGAGAATCCTTCTTTTGAAGTGATAAATGCGCTGCTTTCACGATGCCAGGTTTATCGCCTGGAGGCCCTCAGCAAAAATGATCTGGAGAAAGTGCTGGCTCGTGCCATCGCAACGGACCCTTTCTTGAAGAATACTCGCCTGACGTCTGAAGTAGCTGATGCTTTAATTGATTTCGCAGCCGGTGATGCAAGGAAGATGCTGCAGGTTATGGAATTGGCCGTAGGTCACAACAACAGGGAAATTACACGCGAAACACTGGCTGAAATTACTTCCGATTTCGCGCGGAGGTATGATAGAGCAGGTGACAATCATTACGATTTTATCAGCGCATTTATCAAGAGCATGCGTGGCTCTGATCCGGATGCTGCACTCCTGTACATGGCTTGCATGATCGACGCAGGAGAAGACCCGCTGTTCATTGCACGCCGCATGGTAATTTTCGCAGCCGAGGACATTGGAAACGCAGTTCCGCAGGCATTACAAGTAGCTGTGGCGGCATTCCAGGCGCTTGAACGGATAGGAATGCCTGAGGGGCGAATCATCCTGGCGCAAGCGGCTACATTTCTCGCCAGCAGCCCAAAGAGCAATGCATCGTACAGGGCAATTAACTCCGCCCTGAAGTTCATTGATCAAAAGCAAATATCCATCCCCAACCATCTGCGCAACGCACCGACAGAAACCCAGAGAAAAGAGGGAGCGGGACAGGGTTACAAGTATCCGCACGATTTTCCTGAGCATTTTGTCCAACAGGATTACATGCCACAGGGAATGAATCAGCAATTCTACGAACCCACAGATCAGGGACATGAAAGTCGGCTAAAAGAACGTTTGCGTAGCCTCGGTCGCAACGGGAGAAAATATTAATGCTAAAAGGGATTCTGTTATTCTTGTTTCTAGCTGCTTCTCTACAAGCAGAAGAGTGGGTTAAGGTTACCATAAAAAAAGCGTTTATCAGTCGCCAGACATTCGAGGCCAACCGTGATATCTTCACCGAGCCCGAATTCGGATGGCGCGTCCTTTCCAACAAACAGGTAATTATGCGCGGAGACCTATACGGAGATTACTTTCTTCCGAAGAGCAAGGATATGGAACTTGCATTGATCGAGAAGGATATTATTTCCGATGATCTGGTTCAGACGTTTCCCCTGGATGCCGCGCCTGGCATAAAGAGATTTGAAAACGGGGAAGATGAGTTCTCGATCGATGTAGGTCCGTTTTTCCCCAACGCCAAATCCGGTAGTGATCAAACAATGCCACAGGCAATCCCTATTGGAGGCTTTGTTCAAGACAGCGTTTCATTTCGGGATCAAGATATGACGGATTCGTTTCTTGTCGAAACGCGACTAACGCTCTTCGCTCCTGAGTTCCCTTTCATTCAAATCGCGGCTCCAGGCTGTAAGCTTGTATCGGATATTCACCAGAACTTTGTAGTCCTGGATTGCCCGCCAGGTAAACATTCCATTTCCGTTGTGGCCTCGCCTGGGAGCTTCGCTACAAAATACTCCCTCACTTCAGCGACCGACATACCATCACTGGTAAAATCTGTGGATCGGGCCCTGGACAAGCGCCTGTACAGATACGATAGTGCATTCTTGCTTTTGCAAAGCGTTGACGGAGGCCTTTCGCGGGATTTTTGTAAGGTCAGCGCGGCGGTTTCAATCTGCGCCTATTCAAACTACAGATTGGCAGATCCTGAAACAAGAGCAAAACTGGATTCTGCGGCTACTACTGAGGAGTTGAAAGGGGTTTTGGAACGAGCAAGGCTTGACACTCCTCAGGAATGAATTACAAGCTCCGTCGTTTTCTCGGCGATCCCAACGGTTGCGGTTGCGCCAGAATTGAATGTTAGGAAGTCCTGTTCCATTCCATCTGAAAAGATCACGCCATTTTCTGCCATATGGCTCTCAACTGAAATGGATTCCTTTTCTTTGATTGTTCCCGCCACCATTTCAACGCCGCTCCATTTACTTGCAAAGGGTTCGCGCACGGCAAACGTTAACTCACGATCTTCCCATTGCCTGGATCTTACAGGCATATCAATCGCAGCACCACCAAAACGTGATAGCCCTCGAGTCTGATTCAGAAGGGAACTAAACCAACCGGTGCTTCCGGCAGGAGTTGAGACAAGAATGCCACTCGACATTTGTCTTTCTGATTTTTCTCCAATGTGAATTGTGTACCGCGCGCTAATGTGAGTTTTAGGGCCAAGGAATAGATCGTTAAATGCGTAAAGATGTTGGCCATCGTTAAGGTCAACCCTGGCCATTGTAATATTGCGTGTCTTCTGCCTGCCTTCCAGTATGGCCTCAAAAGCGAGGTGTGACGTTTGAACCTGGAAAGGGAGTAAGACGCCATCAAAACGATCCGGATCGGGATTAACGGCAATGACGGGCTGTCCGCTAAGATATTTGGCTGTATTCACAACCAGGCCATCCTGGCCCAGGCAAACCACGACATCGGTAGGCGCAAAAAGAAAGTTAGGAAGAAAACTCCGATCGATGATCTGGACTTTCAACTCCGACGGGATTATTTTCAACAGATCTTCCCGTGCATGCGCGTATGTCTCATCCTCAAGCTCGTAGTCCGAGAACGACTGCCCCCGCCGCGTAATATAGAAAGCAGCCTGAGCTTTGGTGTTATAGCGCTTAACGGTATCCTGGAGACGTGTAGGCCGCGTTACCAGGATTACTTTTTCGAAGCTCACCAATACTCACTCTGAATCTTTAAGTAGAGTCTCGAGCAGATCCGGGCTGATGTTAAGGGTCCCAATCTTCTGCGCATTGCCGGCAAGGTCGCGAATTGCCCGGCTGATTAATTTACGTGAATCCATTTGATTTGCCAGAAGCACTTCAAGCACATCTGGCGTAAGCTTGGCTATTACATCGGTTTCCATGCGCATTGCCTCTGCTCTGGATTTGGCGTACTGGACGTTATTTGCAGTTTCAAGATCTACCAGTTTCCTTTTTTTATCCTCAAGGATCGTGCGCGCAACAAGCGACTGTTCTTCGATTTCATTTTTCTTGCGCGCAACGCTTTCCACTGTCTTCATTTTCTCTTCTTCAACAGCGCGTTGCTTTTCTTGTACAGCGATTTCCGCATTCATCTGCTCTTCACGAATCTTTCTGTTTTTCTCTTCGATTGAGATCTGAGTCTGTAATTCGTTCTCTTTAATGCGTCGCTCTTGTTCAACAGCAGAGTTGCGTCTCTGGTAAATCGCATCGTCGGCTTCCTTATACAACTGTTCCCTTGCCGCCGCCTCCAGGGCCCGAGCCATGTCAGGCGTAGGAGCAATTTTCAAAATAGAAAGGTCTAAGATCGAAATTCCCAGGGTTGTCAATAGTTCAGAAGTCTTCAGTCGTTCTGTTGCATGCTGAACGAGCCCCGTTGCACCGGCAAGAGCGTCGCGAATACTAAGGCCCTTGAATTTTTCGCGAATTGCAATCTGAACCGCGTTAGTAATTCGAATTCCAAGCTTTTCTTCGCCGTCGCCTACGCGCTTTCCCTGTGCATCAACTGAAAAGTCCAGAAGGGATGCAAGCTTCTCAGGTGAAGTTACACGATACGTGGCCTGCCCCTGGATCGTTACCTCTTGAAAATCAATTGTTACTTCATTGAAAATGAACGGTGCATCCCTACTTTCATTTGGAACAATTACAAGACTGGAAGCTGGTGCATAATAAAAGAACGATAGCCCGGCCCCGTGTGTACGCAGGCGACCACCCCGGTATAACATAACATATTCAGTAGGTTTGATCTTGATGTAGCGAATTCCCAACATAGTAGCGCAATTTGCCACTGGTCAGGGAGAAAGGTAAATCGTTTATAACTGTATTCCGGAAAAATCGGAACGTAATCTGGGCAGAGGAGGATTCGAACCTCCGAAGGCGAATGCCGCCAGATTTACAGTCTGGTCCCTTTAGCCACTCGGGAATCTGCCCCGAAACGAAACTGCTGCCTGTAGGCCTCGAACCCACGACCTGCTGATTACAAATCAGCTGCTCTACCAACTGAGCTAAGGCAGCGTTCGCACCAATGGATTTGAAATGCACCCACGGGTCAAGGCAAATCAGCCCAGTAGCTCATTTCTGCCAGGCGCGGACAGAGGCATGGCCCAGGGTTGCAATCCAGCCAATGGCCATCAGAGGCATTCCGATTTCAGCGAGGGGCCGGGCAGACGGTACGATCATGGCTATGAGGCCAATTGCACCGCCAATGCAATATAGAAAGGAAATGATAACGCCAAACGACCGGCCAAGGTATGAGGCATATGCCAGCCCAAGCAAGAGGGAACTTGCAAACAGAGCGATCCACTTAATCCGCGTAAAGATAATGAGTAGATTTAGAACGCTGCTTTCAACTTCCCCGACGGCTGAAACGTTTGTCAATCGGAGTAGCTGAACATTCTCAACCGCGTCCCCGAGGAGCATTAGAACCGCCAGGCTAAGCCCTATATTTATAAATCGGTTGCCACTAAAAATCGGACGAGACGCAGATCGATTCAGGGCGCCCAGAAACAGAAAAACACACGCGATGAATCCGCTATAGCAGACCATGAAGACATAATCCGCGTAATTTATCCGGTCCATCTTGAATCGTATAGATTTACCCTCAACCGAATTGGGCTCCAGGAGAACATCAAACACTTCCTGCGCAGACAGAACCAGTTCAAACTCCACTATTGGATTCTTATAAGCTGAACCCGGCCGCGGTTGAAACGTACCCCCGAAGAGACTCATCCCTGTAGCACTGACTACAGTCAATAAGCCAGCCAGGGCTACCAGCCATGCCATAGCTTTTACTTCATTTCGTTTTTCGGATTTCACGGACGCAATTTGATCGACGCAGGAAGCCGGACAATAAAGTTTACAGGCGTCCAATGAATCTCAGAGATTTGTCTCAACGCATCCTTTCCTTGATTCCCAAAAAGCAGGATCTACCGGAACTCAAGGCAAAAATCATTCAGGCCATCAAGAATGGGCCAGCAACTCTCGTTGCAACGGCCAGGGAGATCCTCCCAAGGCTGATCGCTTTTCTGCGTCGTATTCCGGCAATGCTGCGTGCCGTTCCAGGTCAGATCGGCAGTTTCTTCAGTGCGCTGGCTGCTCCTGAAAATGGAAGAATGCGAATGATGACTGTGCTTTGGTCTATTGTAATTTGTTTCGTGTCCGTTTGCATACTCGGTAAAGTCAATCCATTCCAGTCAATCATCCCGGTTCTAGGAATCCACCTTCCAGTTCGGGATTCAAGAATTCCGGTCGAACTGAAAGCCTATTCGTTTGAATCTAAGACCCTGCAAAGCGTGATGCGGCGTCTGCCAACGGATGGTATGCCCGATCGCAACGTTATGCGCATTGCACTGGCTCTTTCAGAGACAGCAGGGATCCAGGAAACGTCAGCCGTTGTTGAAAACATGCCGGACTATGGGTTTAGCCTGAAACGGGTCTGGGTTCTCAAAGAGGGCGGATGTCTAATTGATCTGCGCAGCAGCACACTTCTCGCGGAAACGGAAATATTTCTTAAAAACCGGGATCAGAAAGATCGTAAGCCGCAGGCTTACTACATGGACGCGTATTTCCAATCTTTAACTGCATCCATTTTCTCCGCTAAGACTGGCTGCAAGAACGTGAGCTACCTGGTGGACGGATCTTCAGGCAAGATCAAAGATATGACGTTCGACTTGCAGAAGTCCTATTCAAATTAAATTCTGAATTCCGCTATCATTCGGGCGCCCCATTCCTTTGTATTCAAGTGCATCCTCTGCTTGGGTAGAAAGTTGTACAGGGGATCCAGGCCATAGGCGTGAATATTTCCCCTTGAGTATAACCTGTGGCCTGTGACGCCAACTCGAATCAACATGCCATTGCTTGTAGGGAATAAAAGATCCGCATTGTAAATGAACCCGGCGCCGGAATTCTCCATTATAAAAGTTAAGCCTCGCAAGATATGATGATCGCGACTCTTTGTCAATCCTACAAGCGGTAAGAAGGCTATGTCCATGCCTAGAGTCGGGGAGAAGAACGTCAAGTAGCCCAGGCCCAACGAGAGTTCATGCTGAATATTCGTGAAGGTCAGCCCGGTTCCAATCGGAAGAATTGAGAAGGAAAACGGGCTCGGGCGAATCAAAGCCACCTGGTTATACTGAATCACGTCATAGATCGTGTACTTTGAATACCCATACTGAAATCCCGTCTTAAGGTACATCCCACCCTGACCGGCAAGCGGATCCGCAGGTGTGTTAAAATAGAATCTGGCCCCAATGCGGCCCCGGTACTCATACAAGTCGGTCTTCCCGTTCGAGTCTGCCCAGTTTCTGCCGCCCGAGAAAACCCGTGCCCGGTCGCTGAACTTTCCTTCCTGAATTGAAATCTTTGCTTCTTCTTCACGCGAAAACGAATTGAGAAAGAAATCTTCATCCCGTCCAGTACCAGAGCGAACGTGCGGACCCGTTCCTTCAATGGCAAACTCAAGCGCCACCGAGTTCAGATACAAGGAAATGGATGCACCGGTATATGCAAAATTGCGAGGGTACGTGATTCGACTCCCTCCCGAGACTCCCGTCAAAGCCGGTTGCTGAGACCCTAACTCAAATCCTGTCTCGCCTTGATTCCAGGCCCGGTAAAATCCCAGGCTGGACGAAAAGTCCAGGGCCGCGAGCCGGGCTGGCAAACATAACACTAACCCCAGGGCTAAGCGACGTTTCAATCGCGTACTCGTTTTAGTTCCGCGTGAGCCACAATCTGTTTTTGAATCTCGGAAGTTCCGCCGCCAATCTCCGCAATCTTGACATCTCGATAGAAACGGGCCACCGGAAACTCCTCCATGTACCCAGCTCCACCGTGCACCTGGACCGCCAGATTCGCAACTTCGCGCGCATAGGTTGAGGATAGAAGCTTAGCTTCCGATGCGCGCGCTGCAATATCAATCGAATACCCGTTGTGATCAATTTTGGCTTTCAATTTACCATCACCGCTCAATTCCCTTTGTCGGTCCATCAGCCACGCTGTTTCCATGAGCAAGAGGTATGACGCTTCAAGTTTTGTCTTGATATCGGCCAGCATGAACGCAACGCTTTGATGCTTGGCTATTGGCCGGCCAAAGGCTTTTCTTTCTTTGGAATACCGTCTGGATTGATCAAAGCATGCTTGCATTACCCCTGTGCAATATGCAGCCAGGGCCAATCTTTCCTGTTGAAAGGTTTCCATTACCATTCTGAATCCCTGACCAGGCCGCCCCACGATCTCCTCTGCTGATACTTTGTAATTGTCAAAAAACAATTCTCCAGTGGGCGATGCTCTGAGGCCCATCTTCTTCATTGGCTTTCCACGCGTTACTCCTTCACGACGCGCGTCCACAACGAACGATGTGAGAACTCCAGTTCCGTTTTCTCCCTCAAGTCGCGCAAGCACCAGAGCATAGTCGCATATCGGGGCGTTTGTAATATAAGTCTTCTGACCATTTAACAGAAAGCCATCTCCAGATCGTACTGCCTTACACCGAATCGCATTCACGTCAGAACCCGTATCTGGTTCCGTTACCGCGAGGCAGCCTATGGTGTCACCACGCAACAATCCCGGAAGAATGCTTCGCACGAGCGCTGGATTCCCGTAGCGAGCAACGGGACCGCCAAACAAACCGCAAGATGCCCCGACAGAGAAGAAGGTCGAACCACAGGCTTCAGCGAGGACAATCTGGGCAAGAGTGGCCTGAAAGTAGGTAGCCTCCTGGCCACCGAACTCTCGCTTATGAAGAAGGCCGTTGTATCCAATGGCTCCCAGTTTGCGATAATGCTCGCGAGGGATCTCTTCCTTCTGGTCCGAATCTCCAGCTACTGGCGCAATTTCTTTCTCACAAAAACGTCTGAACTGAAGCACGAACTCCTGGTCGTCCGCTGATAATTCAAAATCCATTATGCCTCTCCAAAACCAAACGGGAAGCGATTGTAGTCCGCCGGAATTTCTTCCAGGGGAATCTCGCGACCCAAATGCAGAATTTTATCATTTTGTTTTACTGGAATAACTTCCTGTTTGCCTTTTAGAATATCCTGAAATAGCATTTTGCGGTACGATGCAATCCATGCCTCATACGAATGAATGCCCTTCTGTGCCAAACTCGCTTTGTCCAACTTTGCAAACATATTCTTTCTAAGGAATTCATTGTTACGCGGAAGCAACATTGCCCGATCAAAATCGATTCCGTAGAAATCCGCGGATGTTCGGTATACATGCTCTGCAATGGCCCGATCTTCTTCTTTTCGACTTGTGTCCCAGTCAGATATGCTGCCCAGAATCCTGGCTGATATCTGGATATATGCCATATCGAAATTTCCGTTCAACGTGTGGACCAGTCCCAGGCGCTCTCCTTCGAATTCAGTCAGTGTTACCGATTTGGCATTCTCCAGAGCTTTCTTCAGACCATTGCTATATGCGCGCACATGCGGTTGACCAATCGTTTCTCCCGCCTTTCGCACAGATTCCATCTCCTCCTCTAACTGCACGGAACTCATGCTGGCAAAAAGATTTTCCTCTGCCATGCGAGTTAGAAATGCCAGGGCGTTCTCGCTCTCCTTCTCGATCTCAAAAATTCTGGCATAGAGCGCGTGCGTACGGACGAGTTCCGGTCGGTTCTTAAGGCTCTGATACGCAAGATGATAGCCGGCCGCAGTTTCGCGGGCGGAAGGGATTGTCTTGATTCCAGCCACGGGTGTTTCACGAGTAAGCGCTGCAAAATCATCGTTCAGTTGCGCCAGGGGTTTGTTCGCTTTTGCGTATAGCTCGTTAATATCGCGACACCCATTTGCAATTTTCGCGACAGATTCATAGGTTAACTTGAACTTTTGAAGCGCTTTGTTTTCTGGACCCAGACGATCCGTATAGTTTCTCAAGCCGGCTCCAAAGGAATCTAGAATTAGCTGAATCGATTCATCCATTCGAATGCTCCAGCAGGCCAAACAATAACGTTAGTTGACGATCAGTATAAATCGTGGCATTGCGCAGAGGAGCAAATCGCATCAAATGCGCAAGCGTCAGACCTGGCCTCCTTTCCTGTAAAGTCCTCCATTGACTTGAGGCCGTCTCCAGGTGTCCTTTTCGATATTGTGAACCTGGGCCTCCCTTTGGTGACATGAGTGCTGCTTCTAGCACGCCACAAAATTCAATGCATTGGTTCAAAAACTCCTGAGCTCGAGCGATCCGTTGATTGCGCTTTTGCATTACTTCAGTCTGTGACTCATACAATTGTGTGTGCGTTTTTACTTTCTGTAATTCCTGGACTACGAGTTCCTCGGCCTTTGCTCGATCTTCCCATCCTGCCTTTCTAAACAATGCGGCAAAATTGGTATGTCGATCCTCAATTTCCGCTTTTGCCACATCCACCATATCACCGGTCGTAGCTACGTACGTGGAGAAATCTTCCATACTTGCGCTCTTACCTAAAACAGAAAGGTAATTGTTATACACTTCAATTTGGTTTTTGTGGAGCGATGGTTTTCCAGTCAGGCCAGCTAGCCTGGCCTTGAAATAGCGCTCCTGCAATGCTCTGAGATCGTTCATGATTAGAGATTGGCTGCAATGATTGAGCGCATCACTTCCGAGGTTCCGCCTCCCAATGTGCCAAGTCTGCAATCGCGATATGCGCGTTCCACAGCATACTCGTGAATAAAACAATAGCCCCCGTGAACCTGACCCATTTCATATGCAGCCTCAATGACTGCTTCCGTTGCGTGAACTTTTGCAATCGAAGACTCAATGGGAGCCGGTTTACCCTTGTCTTTCATGACTGCACTTTTGTATAGAAGCAGTCGCGACGCATCGAGTTTCATTCGAACCTTTGCTATCTTTTCCTGGATTGCCTGAAAGCGGGCGATCGGCTCACCAAACTGCCTGCGATTTTTAGCGTAACGAATGGACTCATCAAGCATACTTTGCATCGAACCAATTGCGCTTGCTACAAGCACCGTGCGCTCCCATTCAAGGGTAGCCTTGCCCACGCGGAGAAATCCGGAGTTCATTCGCTCTATCATGTTCTCTTCCGGAACTTCACAATCCTGAAATATCAATTCGCTAGTCGTGCTCGTCCGCATTCCCATTTTCTTGAGTTTCTTGCCCACGCTGAATCCAGGAAAATTCTTTTCCACGATGAAGACTGAAATCCCGAGTGGACCCTTTTTCTTCTCCGTCACAGCCATGACGATGAAAACATCGCCGATTGGACCGTTGGTGATGAACATCTTGGTTCCGTTTAGAATCCAGCGATCGCCTTTCTTAACAGCTCGAGTTTCCATGCTACCAGCCGCATCGCTTCCTGATCCCGGCTCAGTCAAACCAAGGCCAGCTGTCCATTCACCCGTTGCCAGCTTCCTCAGGTAGCGGTCTTTATGTGACTGCGTGCCACAAAGGACAATGGGCATGCTGCCTATAATGGTGTGAGCACCCCAGGCCAGGGTAACGCCGCCGTCAGTTGCACCTTCCGCAAATGCCTCGGTGGCAATCGTAGTAGTAAGGCAATCGGCCCCTTGTCCGCCATACTCCTCAGGAAAGCAAAGCCCCAGGAGCCCAAACTCACCCATTTTCCGCCAGATCGCCGGATCCCAGTGTTCGGTCAGGTCCCGCTCCTCTGAGCTGGGGCGAACATGCTGGATTGCAAACTGCTTCACGGAGTCTCGAAAATCGACCAGTTCGGACGGTAGGGAAAAATTCATCTGCGACCTTTGCGCCATGGCGGGTCAAAATTGGCAATCCACTCATGCCTCGCGGTGATCCCGTTGGGTTTTTGTTGGAGTATCTGGAATAACTCTCCGTAGTTAGATATAGCCAGTACCCGATTGAGGGGCGGCTCTACCAATGCGATTGCTTTTGTTAACAGGGACTCAAGAAGAACTGCTGCCGATGCTATCGGAGTTCCGACTCTCGTTTGAATCTGCCGGGCTGTACCGGTCAAAAAGCTATCCGGAATTCTATGCCGCAACCACGGGCCCGGGGATGCGGGGGGAGCGGGAAATCCGCGAACTGCTCAAAGACCTCATGCCTGATGTTATAGTAAATGCCGGTTTGGCCGGAATGCTCCTGGACCTGAGCGATCGTCAGGGGTCCCCGCAACCGGGAGATCTACTGAGGCTTTCTTCTATTATAGACGCACAGAACGATGTGATTTTTCCTCTGGGACCATACGGACAGGTTTTAGTTACCGTAAAGCAGCCGGTACTCGAACCATACCAGAAAGCAGCCCTTGCTCGCGAACATCGTGCCAGGTTCTGTGACATGGAAGGGGCTCGACTAATTCAACTCATGCGAAATGCAGACGATTTGCGCGATGAAACACCCATCGTTTTCTGCAAGGTTGTGGGAGATACACCGGATCACTTTGATTTGTCCGAACATGAACAACTGGTGGAACGCTGGTATCGCGCTGGCTTATTTGGGAGAATGGTTTTGGGTCTCAAGTTTCCTGGTGGGCCACTCAGAATGCGCAAACTGCTTCGGCTAAGGGAAGCGGCTGTCGCTGGCCTGGCGACTCACACCAGGCATACGGTAAAAGCGCTTCTCGGTGGCGTCGATCCAGACAGCCTGGGTTCAGTGTACGCTCCGGCTTAATTATGCTTATTATTGTTTCAATCCTTGGTGCCGTCGCTGTAGCAGCCGGAATCTATTTCACGTTCATGACTGAACGGCGCGACGTGTATCAGCGCGCTCTGAACCTCGCAGCGCAGGGTCATTTTGTAGACGCGCGCGGCTTGATCCGCGCAAAAATTGAGGCCGATACTGACAACGCGGTGGGTCACTACACTATGGCGCGCGTGTATGCACTCGAGGGAAAAACGGAGGAAGAGAAAGCCCACCTAATAGAAGTTAGGCGAATCAATCAATACAGCTCCGAAGTCCAACCCGGGCAGGTGTTAAATCGCATTGGCGACATTGAATACGAGAATGGCGACTATCGCGCAAGCATGGACGCGTACCTTGCATCCTTGCAGTTTGCGCCCCAGAATGAAGAAGCGTTGGCCAGAATCGCATTCTTGTGCGCCGGTCGCGGGCGATACGAAATCGCTGAAAAATATTTTCGAACACTCGTGCGTGTCGCGCCCAATACAGTAGAGTATCGCATCGGACGTGGTGTCATTCTTTCTTCCATGAAGAACAAGGATGCACTGCGCGAGTTCGAAACAGCTGCAGCTCTAGCACCCAGTGAGCCAACGGCGATTTTATTTCTGGCATTCCAGGCATACAAACAACGCGAATACGAAAGGGCCGGAGAAGCCTTAAGCCGATTAGCCGGTCTGGTTCAGGACCCGTTAATCGAACATGTGACCAACCGCCTGGCTGTTGTAGTACATTACCTCTTGAAAGAATATACTCAGGCAATCGGATTTGCTCAGAAATGTCTCGCAACTGCTATCGAGCTCGATCTTAAGAAAGAAGAGCAGGATGCACGAATGACTCTGGCTCTGCTGGGAATTGTCTCCGGAAATTTGGAGAATGCGAACGACCATCTTCTGGAGCTGGAAATGATGAACCCCGCTGACACTACGGTGCAACGATTGTCAGACTTTCGTATGGATGTGGAAGAAGGCGCAGCAACCCTTGATCGCGTGAGTCCACGTGGATTTGACTTTAACGCACAGCTTCAAGATTGGTTAAGACATCGTTTTCCAGAAGACATGCTATTTAAGCTCTCTGGCCTTGCAATGGACGATGAGGATTTCTCCGTCGACGATTTCTTTACATCGGAGGGTGAAGTTCAGAAGCGAAAATCTGAAACCGCCATTGACCCGGCACTCATGATCGAGCGCTTCAACACGCTCACCGAATCGCCTTTTCAGAATGCATGTGCCAGAATCATTGGCTTACAAGGCTTTCAGGTAGAGAAGACATTGCCGTATCGCGATCGCGATGGCGGAGATTTTATTGCAACGAGCAAGGCCGATAAGAAGATCAAGGCGCTCTTTAGAATCCGGAAATGGAAGAATCAACCAATCTCGGATATTTTCTTGCGCGATATGCAGAATAACATGAACGAACTAAAAGTGAATCAAGGATTCGTCGTTGCGGGAACCAAGCTCACACCAGGGGCAGAGTCGGCGCTTCAGAATTTGAAAAAGATCACAGTCATCCACGAATTAGACCTTGCAGAACTTCTGTTTAAAGTGCTTGGACAATGAGATTTCTGATTTCTCTAACGATCCTGACTTTTGGATTGCAATGTGCATCGTTTTCGCGGGTTCCCAGTTTTCCAAGGTTAGAGTCCGGTCGCGTTATCTTTAACGAGGGCGGAACCAGACCAACAAAAGAAACTACAGATGCGCTGTTGCACGTTCTACGCGAATTGCTGTTGATGGTGGAACATAGAGACTGGTCAAAGTTACCAGATTACGTTAGCAAGAAAAAGGGGATCTATGTTGATCTAAAGGGCTATCGTTCGTTTCAGCAATTGGCAGAGGACGTAAAAGATAGAAACGGATACCTTTATCTGTTTTACCATGACACTGCGGCGTTACGCGCAGGTACTGGTGACAAAGGACAGATTGCAGTAAGGGACTTAGTCCTGAACGCTGGTACGATTCGAGTGGATTTTTTCATGGAAGAAGGTTCCACCGAATGCGAGATGAAATTGAGCCTTGAGGAGACTCCCAAAGAAAGCTACAGAATGAACCAACCTGTATTCATTCTAGAGGACGGACAGTGGAAGGTTTACAGGCTATTTTGAAAACATCCGTGTCCGTTCTACTCACAACCATTGCTCTGCTCTGTTCCGGTTGGCTGGGCTATGCGAAGTTCTCTCATGACTGGCAGCAATTCCAGCATTGCCCCAATCGGGATGTCCTTTCCTGGGACGCGAATCTCAGAATGATTCAAACATTGGACGTGCGAAGCGATTTCTTGAATGGCCACGTGCTCAGCGGACTCGGTTCCTGGTTTGAATCACCAACCTGGCCCCCACTCCATTCAATTATTGCACAGGTTGTGTTTATCTTCACGGGACCCGGAACCATCCCCGAGGCAGGGATTGGATTTGCCTTTGCCATACTCTCGATTCTAACTCTATTCGCGGTTGCATTCAGCCTTGCTCGGGCTGAAAATTTTCCGATCTGGACCGGGCCTGCTCTGGCGTTCTGTTGCACCGTTATGCTGTTTCATTCACCGGAGCTGACGGCCTACTTCCTTTCTGCGATGCTTGAAACACAGGGAATGTTCTTCTTCCTGCTTACATCGTTCGCCTTTTACAGGCTTCGCTCCAGCGGATTGAAAGCGCGGTGGTGGGTACTTGCCGGAACCCTGGGACTGTTTCTTACAAAATATCCATACGGCCATATCTTGATCGTTGCGGGCGCTCCGGTACTGCTTCTGAACGACGCGGCCAGGCTACCCGATCTGATCCGATATTTACGCACCCAATATTCCGGCAAAGCTCTGATAGTTCCTGGCGTGGTTCTCGGAAGTGTTCTGCTTCTGGCGTTCGCGAAGTTTCTGCCTGGTGGCCTTCTGAATTCCAAAACGTTTAAGTACGTCTTTTATGCGCTCGTTGTGATCCTGTTCCTGGATTTTAATTGGAAACTATGGCGTTCTGGCGAATCCGTGACCTGGCCTGATTCCTGGCGTGTTGGTTACCTTTATTGTGCCCTTCCAATTCTCTTTCTCACATTTTTGAATCCCGATCGATTCTCGAGCACGATTGGCACGCAACTACACCAACAAGATTCTTCGCGCAGCTATTTTCTGAGCATCTTCACCAATTTCACGGATTTGTCCGCACCTCTGCTGGTATGGCTGGCGGTCCTGATTGTTCTTTCAATTGTTTTCATTGCGAGAAATCGCAACTCAATTTTGGACGTTATACGACAACCTGTCCATTTGACACTGCTGCTTATAGTAGCTCATATAGCGGTGCTAGAATTCCTGACTGCAAATAAGCAATTGCGCCACATCTACCATATGCTTCCCGCCCTGATTCTCTTTTGGGGTTTTAGCATGCTCTGTTTGGCGCGCCAATGGCGAATGGGTCCCGGTCTTCTTACTATGGGATTGCTTCTTGCATCGCTCCCGCTCTTGTTCGGGGAAAAGTCATTTTTAGGTCCGCACTATTACGCCAGTCGCTATGTTTGTTGGACCGGGACCGAGCGTAGCTTGTTTGAGCCTGTGCGAACCCTGGTATCGCGCGTTGATAAGACGCATTCTTTTGTCCTGATCAATCGGCTCCACGATGCGGATGCTCCTGTCCCCGGACTTCAATGGGCCAGCGAATTCGATCTTCTGCTCCGCTTGCAATCGTCAGGCCTGATTCGCAATGATTCGCGCCGCAAGAAACCCGATTGGTCAAGGTTCGACGGTGCGCTATTGATTCAGGGAAAATGTCCTGATGCCCAGGGAGATGTGCTGGTGCAAAATCGTGCGGAAACGGCGGGGGAAATCTTGAGGGTTGAGAATGTACATTCCGGTGACGGGCTGTGTATCAAGGATTTCCGGTTTTCAAGAAACGGCGAAAGACAATAATATTTGTTGGACCCAGCCACTTGTTAAGATTCTCCCTAATCACATCCGATCTGTTGCGTCCGCGTAGCTGCGCCTCAGACATCTGATTGTACTCATTCATGGCCTTTGCGGAAAGTCGATCATATGTATCTTTAACTATTTTGATAATTGCTTTGTACTGCGAAATATCATCACGCTCGATTCCGACCCTCGTCAGAACATTGGATCTCCACCAATCCAGCAGAAGTTTCTTAATCAGTTCAACAGGGACGAACTTCTCCATTACAGTTCCACGGCCCGATTTGCGATGAATTGTTCCCGTATCAAGCTCTTGTAAGAAGCGCCGGGTCAAATAGTAGAAAGATTGCGGTCCCAGGTGAAACAAGAACACATCTCTTTGCTTGGCTGGGATGCTCATATTCAAAGTAGTAATTTCAATTACAAGATTGAGAAACGTAGTAAGAAAGTCCGCGTAGTCAGATTCAACTTGTTGTAGGACCTGGTTTTGGGGCTCTGCCATCCGCCTTGTATACTTGAGAATCCGTTCCGAGCGCATTATGTTCTGATCAGCACCCATGTGCATGTCAATATGGACGACATTTGTCAATTTAAGGCGTTCGGCATCAAGCACACGCGGATCGTAGGTAAAATAATAGTAAGGGGTCATGTTCCAGGACTGTGATCCTCCGCTGCTGAGGCGATAGGAATCCACGTTAGGCGGCATATAGGCGGACGTTTGATTCCCTGCGGCCGCTGGTGAGCCGCCAACAAAGGTAAAATCGGCTGGCCCTTGAGCTGCATTCAGCATGCTAGTTGTGCTAGTCGAACCGCCCAGATCAATGTTGAATACTGAAGACAGCTGATACGATGCGTCCCCTCGATACTCTCCGCAGGATGCAATGTCCCGTGTGGTAAGCGGGTCTTTTTGCAATCGCATGACGGCGCCCATGCGAGCAGTGAACAGTCGAAGAACCTCAGCGTCATTTAAGGCAGGCCCCACGCGAAAGTGGAGAAGTTGCTTTCTGAACTCTGATTGATCGTCCAGTTTGGATGCAGTGACAAGATCACGAACACGGCGCCAGCCCTCTGAGAGGGCTTTGGCAAATCCAGCCAGAAGAATGTACGTCTTCATAAATACAATGAACGACAGTTGATGCTCCAGAACATCTCCCTTGAAAAATGCGTGATAATCTCTGGCTGAATCCTTCTGCATGGTGCTCGGGTTCATTTCCATGAGCAGCTGCCTTGTCACAGACTGAAGCGACGAAAGCTGCTTATCTATCTCCGGGAGGACTTCAATCAGAATGCGCTTTTCTTCGGGTGCGAAAACAGAGGAGGAAAGTAGCTGCTGAGCAGCCTTCGCTTGGTTTGCCTGGCTCTCTATGAAGGGAATATACCCCTTTTTGAACACTTCAATGCGTTGAATTTCGAGTTCGTCACTGGCCGCCATGAAGGCCCAGAAGTTAGAAGGCCCCTGAATCTGGTCATCCACAATTCGATTTCAGCTTTTTCCCTGGAGAAAAGACTGAAAAATGTGATTGCCTGCCCCGATCTGCACGTCTTATGATAGTACAGCGCGCGAGCGCGGTGAGGATAACTATGAAAGGAAAACTATCGATAGGGCTCGTTGCCCTTGTAATCGTGTCTGCGGCCTGTGGGAAGCAACAATCTCAAGTCAAAGACCAGGATGTGAACATTGCCAGGCTTACGTTCATGACCGGAAAAGTAACTGCAACTACTGCTGGAACTGAAAAAGTTCTAAGCGTGGGTGATCTGCTCCAACAAGGAGATAAGATCATTACGGGTGCAGATTCAACAGCTGAAATTTTTATCAAGGGCCAGGGAATTGTGCGTTTGTCGTCTCAAACAGAAATGACGCTCGCATCAATTCAAGAAAACATGAAAACCCAGATTAACGTCCAGTCGGGATCAACGGCCTTCTTCCTGAAGAAAGTTGAACGCGCCGGTGAATTTACAGTTCAAACTCCAACCGCAATCGCTGGTGTTCGCGGAACAACGTTCATGGTCTCAGTGGACAATGCGGCAACATCGCGCGTATCACTCTATAACGGTGCCGTTCTAGTTAAGAACGACAAGGGCAAGGAAGTAATACTCGATAAGCCCGGTGAACTCACAGTTCGCAGCGGTCAGGATATCAGCAATAGCGCTGTAAGACCGCTTTCGAAAGAATCACTTACAGCAATTCAGAAGTTGGCCGTTTTTCAAAAGAACGGAATCATGGAATACAATTCTCTGCTTGAGGAAATCAAAACAACAGACGCAATCAAAGGCGTTCAGATCAACGAGTCGGTATCTGACAAATTTGCTCAGCTGAAAGATGAATCAGGTAGAGGAGAAACTGCGGAAAGAGTCCGCCGCGCTGACGAGAATACAATCAAGCGCGACACAAAGCAAGATCCGCTTAAGATCCAACCTAACAAAACGTTCTGAGTTAGATTCACAAGCCTCCGTCCCACAGATAGTACAACTGTACTGTGGGGCGGTTTGGTAATTCCAAAAGAGAGAGTGCGTTAGCACGCTGCGCGCTTCCTCGCATGCTATAAATATTATATTCCGGCCCGGGTGGTAAATAGGCCACAAAAGAGGCTTCCGCGAGATTCAATTTTTTTTGAACTTGAGGTAGGTATTCTTCTACATAGGAAACAGAATCGATTAGGCCTGAGTCTCGGGACTGATCTGCACCATACACGGCTCCGTCCGCTAATTGTCTCAAGCGATCTTCAGGCAAACGAGCCTTGCGACTTGCAGTAATGTGTGCCAAGAAACGCTCGTATACCTGACCAAGCTGCTTTTGCAAGAAATCCTTTTCGTCGTCGCGCAAATCCCGAAATGGAGAAAGCATATCTTTGTTCTTACCGGTCTTAATACTTCTATACTCAATCCCAACCTTGTCGAGCAGTCCGCGCACACTGAAACTCTGAAGAATCACACCGATACTGCCAATGAGGGCAGAAGGTGAAGCATTGATCTCCTGCGAAGCCATTGCAATGTAGTAGGCACCAGAAGCGCCCAGACCATCAACATGAGCAAAAATTGGGCGCTTGAACTGGTTCGAATGATCTTCCAGGAGTTTGTAAATTTGATCTGAAGCGGTGACGGTGCCACCTGGAGAATCGATAAGCAGGACAATTGCCTTAATTTCAGAATCAAGAGCGGCCATATCCAATGTCCTTTTGATTTGGGGAACATCTGTTCCTCCGCGACTCAAGAGACCATCTGCACCGATGACACCGTGGATAGGGATAACGAGTATTTTGGAATGCGATCCGAATTTGGATACGCAGCCGTTGTACTGCTTTCCATACACAACATGTTCTGCGAGTTCCTCGTCTCCGCTTGCGCCAAAGGGAAGGGGTGCAATTACAATTCTATTGAAACAATTCAAACCTAGCAACAGCATGAGTGGGAGTAGAAATCGCATGGTGACAAATAGGAATATCAAGGCGTGTCAGTCACTCTGTTTAGCTCTGGCAATGGAAAAAGAAGTGACCCGTTGGCCTTCGATTCTCATACAGGATCGTGTTGCGCTCTCGCATTCTTCTGGTCGCCGGCGTGCTTGTGGCCTCGGCACTGCTTGCCCAGGTGACCCCACCTGCCGCAACTCCTCCGGCCACTCCCATCATACCAGAGTTTTCTGCGCGAAGTCCCGATGCAGTTACGATGCTCTTTGCAGGTGACATCCACTTTCAATGGGGCGTGGCCACTCTGATTCAAGAACATGGTCCCGCAGCCCCAGTCAAAGACATCGCCCCGCTCTTTGCCGAAAGTGATTTTCGCGTTGCGAACGTCGAAACGGCGATCTCGGACGAAGGCACTCCGTATCCTGGGCGCTCGCATGTCTTTGGCGCACCGGCTCGGTCCATTGAAACGCTAAAGGCCTTGAAACTCAATCTCGCCGTGCTTGCAAATAATCACATCATGGATCTGAGCACAGACGGCTTGAACGGCACAATCAAGAATCTAAAGACAGCCAACATTCTGTACGTTGGCGCCGGGGCGAACGCCCGGGAGGCTGCTGCACCCGCTCTGTTCAATATTGGTGGAATGCGCTTTGCTATTCTAGCTGCCAGTGCCATTGGAGATGAGGGAATGTGGTCCGATGAAAAGCGCGCGGGTTCGGCCAGGCCTGCGCAAATGATCGCAGCCGTGGCTGCATTGCGCGGCCGCGTCGATCACATCATTGTAAACATGCATTGGGGAGTAGAATATAATCCTTACGCCGATTTAGACCAACAGGCTTTTGCAAGGCAGCTTGTAAGTGCCGGTGCTGCGGCAGTCATCGGGCATCACCCGCATGTGCCGCAGGGAATTGAAGTGGATCGCGGTTCCATCATCTGCTACTCTCTTGGTAATTTTCTATTCGGAAGCAGCAATCCTTACCAGAGGCCAAACCTGCTGGTACAATTGAAGTTCGAGCCCAAGAAAGTGGGTGTGCAATCTGTTCGGATAATTCCAATACAGGGAGAGTACAGAACATACGGCCACGCTGTGAAACTCTTGAGCCCGCGCGAGACTCAGGGCTTCTGGCCAGAACTCTATGCGCAATCTCGCCGGATTAATCCGGGAATGCGCGACCGCTTTCAATTTCAGCCAGACGGAACAGCCTTGATCAAAGTCAACTAACGTCCCGGTCTTGCCACTGGATCCCGCGCCGGGAACGCTGGTCCTTTTGAGCTCAGTTCGCGTAAATACCCCAACAATTCGTTCCGCTCTGATTCTTCTATGCGAACGTTCCGCACCCAGATAGCAGGATTCCGATTGGCAGCGTATAACATCTCCATGTACTTCCGTCGATCCTCTTTGGCCGCATCGGGCAGGCTCAATAGGCGGACAAAAAACGCATCCGCGCGGTCCCATTCCGCATAACGTGTGCTCATGTCGGCTGCGACGCGCAGCCTGGGTGCATCACGTGCCTCCAGGAGAAGATCAAGCACCTCAAGTAATCGGACTTCCTTGTCCAGATCCTCTGCTACTTTGAAAAAATCCACGTAAGCACGCGGATCAGTGATTCCGAATTCAATGGAGGAACTTAAACTGTTATAGGCCGCCTGGATTTGTCCAGATCTCAGCAATAGGTTTCCCTTCCAAAAGGCAGCCTCTGCGAAATTCGCTTTGGCCTCCAGTGCGCGGGTAAGATGCACCAACGCCTTCTCTTTCTGGTCAAGTGCAATCTGACACAGCGCTAGATTGTACAAGTAGATTGGATCGTGCGGACTCCTCTGCACAGCAATCACGAAAAAGGCAAGAGCATCGGCCGCGCGACCAGCATCCATTAGCAGGAGTCCCGTCATATTCTGGGCCGGACTAAAGTTTGTATCCGTTGTAATGGCCTGGCGCATCAGGCCCAGGGCGACGAGTTTCCGATTTTGTGAATACGCTTCAAGCCCTTTGAAATAGAAATACACGGCGGATTCGGGAGCCAGCT
>JAIOPQ010000087.1 GCA_021413825.1 Spirochaetia bacterium
TATCTGGAAATCGGCAGGGTTCATTATTGTAAGGATCGCTTTGGAACGCGTGAGCTATACGATGTTCCATTTCTGCTCGCAAGGATCGAAATAGATCTTGTTAAGCCCATTGAGTTTGGATCGGAAGTTGAAGTTCTCACTCAGGTTTCTCGCATTGGAAATAAATCCTGGGAATTTGCTAGTGTGATTCGGGAGACAGGAACGAACGTAGTGTTTGCACGAGCTCGAACTGTGCAAGTATCCTATGATCACAGGACAAAAACCTCGTTTGGCATTCCGGAAAAGATCCGGCCAATACTGGAAAAAGATCTCGAGGCGTTTAAACTATCTGAGCAGGGTTAATCCGGAAACTAGCAGCACTACATACACCAGTAACAAGAACCCTTTCTCTGGTATGCGATGATGCAATAGTTGTCCGCATGCCATTCCAAGCGCAAGCACAGGCAGCAGCAATCCAACGTCCTTCATGGTTCGAGCGGTGATTGTGCCGATCAAGGCAAAACGAACTGTTAGTATCCCATTTAGAATCAACCAGATAGCCATCAAATTCGCACGCAGCCCACTGCGATCCAGACGCAGCGCGGCGACAGCATACGTAACGAATGGGCCCCCCGAAGCATAGACTCCCTGCACAAACCCACCGGCAAACAACGACGCATACACAACGGCGCCTGACGTTGCTTTTCCGGATGGCCTCACGATGCCAATGATTTCACGGATGCTCAGCACGATTAGAACGACGCCGAAGATGATTCTGGCTGTTGTGCCAGTGAAATAAGCGGAGAGAAGCATTCCAATGACGAACCCGGGAATCAGCCACGGAAATAACTTTCTGAATAGAATGCCGGGATGAATAGAAGCTCGATCGATCACCAAAAAGTAGAGGCAAAGAGGGATATTCAGAATTACAAACAGCGGCACAAGCTCGGCTAACGGGAATAGATGTGCGGCCAGGGCCAAACCAATCACAACACTACCGAATCCCGTAATTGCCTGGATTGTATTTGAGGTGAACACGATAAGAATGAGCAAAATTGATGCGAGTGTGAGGTTTTCTATCAAGAGAGTATCCGGAAGTGAAGATACCAGGACGTTCCCACGAAGAACATCCTGGTATCAAGGAAAAGATCAGGCCAGGGCGATTGCGAGGATATAAACCACAAGGCTTGCACCTGGCACAAGGTAAAGGGCCAGCTTGTAGATCTTCTTCACAGCTTCTTCGTTTTTGGCGTCGTTTTTCTTCCACATGTACATTGTAATGCCAACGTTAATCAGGAAGCTGATATACGTTGCGAGGAAGATCTTGTCTGCGAGAGTGAGGTAGCCAATTTGAGGCAACGCAGATGTGGCGTTCAATTGGAACATTACCGCACCAAGCAATGTGCCTGTGACGATTGTCAGACGGTTTGCTATTGCCCCAGGTCCAACGAACACTGCAAGTAACGAGAGCAGGATCATGATAATGAGAGGAAAGAACACCTTCATAAACGAAGCGAGAGGATTGCGTGAGATCTCGATCGGGAATTCGTACACGCTGAATTTCTCATTTGGATGCTGGTAGCTGGTTTCTGAAACGGTTGGCTGGCCATGTGAGATTTTCCATCCTGGAAAATTGGCGCGCTCTGCGATTGAGGATTCTTCGCCAGTCACTGGCTCGAAAATAATCTCATCTGTCTTTCCCTCGGCCACTACATAAATGGACAAATCTTGCGCATCCCAGGGGAACCTGGAGAAATCAGGATCAAAGTCCACGTTGGCAACTGCCTTGTAGGTTTTGATGCCCTGCGCTGCTTCCTCTGGCTCGGTTGTGTTTTCCAGCTTTCCGGGCTCGAATTCACCGTTCAGCAATTCGAATTTGAAATCCTTAGTTCCTGGGGGAGCTGTGAATATCAACTCCAGGTTTGCTGTATATTTTCCTGAGGCTAGATCGAGTTTGCTGACGTTTACAACATAAACGTCTACTTTCACCTTGGCTGGTTCTGCAGACAGCGCACTGGCAGCTGCCACTAGGAATAGCCCGAATACGATTCGTTTCATTTGATTCTCCTTTGAATTCAAAAGGGGGACGGAGGCGATTCCTGGCGCTCATGAGCTTTCCCGACAATCCTTTTTCTTGCTGCGCAATTTGAGAATTCCGGACAGTGCTGGGCATGCCCTTCCTGGCTGTGGGGCTATTTTGCACAATCAACCAGGGTTCCGGTCCCCAGCCACTGTGTGGCGTACAGTAGTCAGACTGGTTTCAACACCTGCAATATCGAACAAGTAACGGAGCAAACCACACCGGCTCTGCTTTGTTACACGAATACAGACTCCATGAAGCGAACGACGTACTGTAGCATATGTGCACGTACTGACCGGGTTCTGCCGTGAAACTAAGTTCAACGGACCCGAGGGAATGTGTGGAACCATTGGAATAGTCTAGTTTGATCTTATGTTCCCCAGGCAACGCGATGATGTCCTTCACGAAGCTGCTGAAACGAGATGTTGTTCCTTCTGAATTGGGCAAATTGGCAGCGGGCACGAAATAAAAAACCCGCAGCCTTTCGACCGCGGGTTAAACGTCAGGCGACCTTACGCGCCGCCTGGCTATTCATTAGCAATCGTAGTAGAGAACGAATTCGTAAGGGTGCGGTCTCTGGTTTACGATTTTTTCTACTTCTGCACGTTTGTATTCGATGTAGTTAGCAATGTAATCTTCATCAAATACTCCACCTTTAGTCAGCCAGCCGTGATCTGCTTCCAGTGCATCCAGAACCTTTGTAAGGTTCGTAGGCACTGATTTCAGAGAAGCTTTTTGCTCTGGTGTTGCGTCGTAGAGGTTGAAATCCGCCGGGCCGCCTGGATCCTTTTTAGTTTGAATTCCGTCGAGTCCTGCCATGATCATTGCAGCGAATGCAATGTACGGGTTGCAGGAAGCATCTGGAGTTCTAAACTCAATGCGTTTTGCTTTTTCGCTCGTGCTTACAGCAATTGGAATACGAATCGAAGCGGAACGGTTGCGCGCTGAATACACCAGGTTTACTGGAGCTTCAAACCCTGGAACAAGACGCTTGTAGCTGTTTGTTGTTGGGTTGGTGAACGCCAGGAGCGCTGGACCATGATGAAGAATTCCACCAATGTAATTCAAGCAAGCGTCAGAAATTCCTGCATACTTGTTTCCTGCGAAAACGTTTTTTCCACCTTTCCAGAGTGACTGGTGAGTGTGCATGCCTGAACCGTTATCTCCAAAGATTGGCTTTGGCATAAATGTTGCGCTGAAACCGTGGCGACGAGCAACGTTTTTTACAATGTATTTGTAAAGTTGCAGCTTATCAGCCATCTTAACGCCTTCGTCTACAACGAAGTTGATTTCTTGCTGGCCTGGACTTGCTACTTCATGGTGATGCTTTTCAGTTTTGATTCCGGCCTTTTCCATTTCATGGAGCATTTCGGAACGAATGTTCTGGAATGTATCACTTGGCGGCAGTGGGAAGTATCCTTCTTTTGTGCGAATCTTGTAACCAAGGTTTGGACCTTCGTCGCGGCCCATGTTCCATGACGCTTCGTCAGAATCCAGGAAATAGAATCCTGAGTTCATGGTTTGATCGAATCTTACATCGTTGAAGATAAAGAATTCTGCTTCTGGTCCGAACCAGACTGTATCAGCGATTCCTGTTTCTTGCATGTACTTGATCGCTTTCTTGAGGATGTAACGAGGATCGCGACCGTATGCTTTCGGTGTAGCTCCTGGTTCCCAGATGTCGGCGATGATCGCCATAGTTTTGTGTTCTAAGAACGGATCAATGAACGCCGTTTCCGGGTCCAATTTTGCAAGCATGTCCGATTCGTTGATTGCTTTCCAACCGCGAATGGATGAACCGTCGAATCCGATCCCTAATGAGAATGATTCTTCGTCGATCGCATGCAAAGGCATGGTAAAGTGCTGCATCGTACCTAACATATCCGTGAAGCGAATGTCCACGAACTCGACCTTTTCTGTTTTGGCCCAGCTCAGGACTTCAGATGGGGATTTTGCCATTTCAAAGACTCCTGTTGTATTTTGTCTGCATTCTAAAGCAGTTGCCTTCCTGAATAGCAATAAACGTACCCTTTTTCGGGGCCGATTGGTTGCATAAAAACGAGGCATACTGCTCAATAATTGGCAAAACGCGTACGATGAGGAATCGACTTTTTCGTTCATCGCGAACGAATAGACGCGATGTTGTGTCTAACAAAACGTGGTGGGGGCGAATTAACCCGCCCGGAGGGAAAATGAGACTTCAGAAACTCGGGTTCGTTGCGATAGTTCTCCTGGCTGTAGCTTCGGCTTCAACGGTTGTAGGACAGCCTGCAGCTACTTGCGAGCAAGCTTGTACAAAATACAAGACCTGTGTGATTAGTATTTGGGCCAAGAATGGTCGGACAATGACTGCGGAACAAAAGAACACGCTACAACCAGGCTGCATGAAGACTTGTAACTCTGCCAAGTTCAAAGCACCTACGCTTGCATGTTACAAACAAGCAGTGGCAGCAACTGGCGATTCATGCCAGGCGTACGCTACCTGTATTTCAAGCGTCAAAGTTAAATAAGTCACTCCTGCGATCCGTTTCGGGATCGAGACAGAAAGCGATAGCGGGCCTGCCCCCGGCGCGGTGTTCCGAGCCGAGGGCCGTTCGTATCCAACTCACTGCACGGCTCCGCTTTCGCTTTCTGGATTGAACCAAGCGGATCTTGTCGTGACCGTTTTTAGGAAATAGGCATTAGCCATCAACCTGGCGGCCAGGAAAGCGGGCGTCCGCCCAATATATGAAAATGCAAATGGAATACTGTTTGGCCCGCGTCTGCTCCATCGTTGGAAACAATCCGAAACGACGTAAGCCCCAGTTTCTTTGCGACTTCTCCAGATTTGAGCAATAGATATCCGAGGAGCACTTGATCGCCGGAAGCGGCTTCCGAAAGCTTTACGATAGGGCGCTTGGGAATCAACAATACATGCACGGGTGCCTGGGGATTGATATCGTGAAATGCCAGACACAGTTCATCTTCATAGACGATGTTCGCTGGAATTTCACGATCAATGATTTTGCTAAAGAGCGTTTTGTCTGCCATAGCAGAGCTGCGCCTCAAGGCCCGAAGGGCACAAGATTTTTTCTGAACTAAGGTGTAGTTCTGATTTGTGCAATTCCCGCATGATCTTCGCAAGCACGCGGCGTTTCCCGGGTGGAAGCAATTTTGACGCCATCGTTGCATTCATATTTCCATAGAGTTGTGATTGGATCAGAATCATAGCCGACACCAACTTGCGCCGAATTCCGCGAACCGAACCCTGCGAAACAACCAGTTACGGCAAAAAGCCAAAGATAAACTGTGAGGCGTGTGATTTGCATGGAATCTTGGCTGCACGAGCAGTCACATGAGGGGAGCGTGCTGACAATTCAAAAAACTTCAAGAATGCGAAGAAAACCTCCGCACTTACCTCCGGGGTAATTGCGAATCAATCGGAAAGCTGGCAATATATGTCTGTGCGATTGGCACAGGAGATAGAGATGAATCAGTTTTTAGTTCACAGTATTGAAACAGCACCCGAAGGTTCCAAGGAAACACTGAAGAATGTGAAGCAGAACCTGGGAGGAATTCCGAATCTTGCAGCCGCAATGGCGGAGTCGCCGAGTCTTGTAAAAGGATTCTTCGCCCTGCGAAGCATTTACACAAGTGGAACGTTTAGCGATGCTGAAATTCAAGTTCTGTCGCTTACAAATGCAATGGCGAATCGCTGCGAATGGTGCGTTGCGTTTCATTCATTCTTTGGCGTCAAGGCTGGAGTTTCAAGCAGCACAATCGAAAGACTCAGAAACGGTCAGCTTCCGGAAGAACCACGACTGCAAGCATTGAGCCGATTCAGCAGTGCACTGATCGAGGCTAAAGGCCGCGTATCGGAGCAAGAATTCAATGCATTTCTGAATTCCGGTTTCACAAAGGCACAGGCACTTGAAGTCGTTGTAGGGATTGCGTTTTCTACAATGGCGAATTTTGCGGAGCATCTGACGCAGGTCCCGCTGGAAGCCATGTTTGCTGAGCATCGATTTGCTACCGTTTACTGATTACCCCTAAGCTTGAAGGAAGGTTCAATGAACCATGGAGTTTTTACAGACGTTATGCGCTCGCGTTTCTTCTGTAGGACTCCATGCTCTTTTCAGTCGTTTCATCCAGTGGATAGAAGCACTCAACACGTAGTTCTTGTAACGTAACATCCTGTGGAGTTCCAAGCGTTGTAACTAAGGAAGAAAAATTGAATCGAAGGTTTCCCTTCTCGAAGATGACGGGTACAAGAGGTGCCAGTGGTTTTGATAGATCAGGAGTTCTCAGATTTTCAGGAACGCCTGGATAACTTAGAACTTCACTGAGTATTGCCATTGTAGTCAAATCCGGAACCCCACCCAGAGCCTCGCGATATGTGCGTGCAATCAATGCCTGGGCTACGTCTGGCCAGTTGCTGACATATTTGCGTGCCAATGACTGCTTGAACATCAGGCGCAGCACGTTTTGCTCGTTGGGTGCCGGTTCCGTATCAAGCAAGAATCCAAAGAACGATTGAGCCGCTTGATTGCCTGAAATTATATCCCATTGTCGATTAAGAACCACAGCCGGATACGGCTCATGTTTAGTCAGAATCAATTCCAATGCTCGCCTTGACTCACGCAGCTCGTCCGAATCAAATTTCGATTCGCCATACAGCGCCGCAAATCCGGCGGAGTTAAGCAGAACATTCTGCTCGCGCAGCGGGATATTCAACGCTGTTGCAAGCGTGACTATCATTTCCTTGCTTGGAAGGGAACGTCCGGATTCGATAAAACTTATGTGGCGTGCGGAAACGGACGCATCGAGAGCAAGATCCAGTTGGCTCTTTCCTCTGATTTGCCGCCATTGCTTCAGCAGCAATCCAAATCGCGGCGTTTCCTTTGCTTTGACTGTTTCCAAAATTGACTCGACCGGATAGAAGCTTACGATCGCCTCACGCGCTGGGGCAACAGATTTTACTGATTCCTGGGACCGGGAAACCAGGGAAAGAAAGCAGACGTCCGAGCGATATACTCTTTGTATCCGGGGCGCACCGACATTGCTTTCTCAAGGAGTGCGACACCAGAAACTTTCATCAGAAAGAAAGTCATTACGACTGGTGCATAGATTGTCCACCAGGCTCCGGCCGCCGCCGCCATACAAAAGAAGCCCCACCAGACCAATGCATCGCCAAAATAATTCGGATGCCTTGTATACTTCCAGAGCCCGGTTTGCATGACCTTTCCCTTGTTTTCATGGTGCGTTTTGAACGTCTTGAGCTGCCAATCGCCTACCGTCTCAAAGAACAGTCCGATCATGAAAAGCAGGATTCCTATTCCGTCTAACGGTGTTGGGAATGTCATTGGGCTAATCTGTGCTCCGAGCAACGGTGCAGAGACGATTATTAGAATGATTCCTTGCAAAAGGAATACTTTGAAGAAACTGTACCACCAGTAACTCTTACCCGCTTCTGCGCGCCACACTTGATAGCGTGGGTCCTCTCCCTTCCCATGATTGCGAATGAAAATGTGAATTCCAAGTCGCAATGCCCAGAGCGTAGTCAGAGTGCAAACCGCGAGCTTGCGCATGGAAACGTCGTTGGTGAATGCAAAATAGATCCAGGCAACTATGGCGAAACCTGGGCCCCAGAATGCGTCCACAATACTTGCGTCCTTTATGCGAATTGAAATGAGCCAGAGGACAGTCATGCATAGCATGACGCCACCAAATCCAAAAGCAAACAGTTCTAAGATTTCAGAAATCAAATGAATACTTCTTCAATGAAGGCGCGAATTTCGGGGGACCCGAGAATCTGAAAATGGGATTTTCCAGCAACGACGCGGACTCGCGAATCGGGGTTTGATTTTTTCATGTAAACACTTTCACGGAGATATTCAAGGCTTCGTTTTTCGCAGACGCCATCACCCAACCAGGTTTTTACGGGGTCATTGCTTTCCGAAATTAAACTGTAGGCCAGGTAAGCGTCCACATCATCAAGTTCGCCGTAATATAAATCAGCGCCGTATCGATGGACCTGGCTCAGATTCTTTCTGTCTTCTTCCCGAATAATACCGTGCGATAAATCCTTCATGGCTTCGCTGCGCATGTGGCCAATCCATCCAAGCATTTGCAATCCGAGCATTGGAATCGATTTAAGTGCTAGCCCTAACCAAAAACCGATTTTTTCAATGTACGATCCACCGTCCGGAGGACTGATAATCAAGGTCTTGCGGAAAAGGCGCGTCCAGGATTTCTTCTGAACTCCGGCGTAGTACAAACAACTTCTGAAAATTAGTCCGCCATTGCTAAACGTTATCACGTTTGGAGTGATTTCTCCGCATTCAAAAAGTTCGCTGAAGAGCCGGAGTAGGTTGCGCCCGTTTTCGGCAATCGGAAGTCCTGGATGCATGCGAATCATGATTCCAAAAATTCCCTTCTTGTCGAACTGGTTCACAATTGAGTCCTCTCCTGTGGTCCAGATGGTCTCATCGCAGAAAAGTCCCGGGATCATAATGACAGCTTGAGATTTTCCAGATACCTTGAACGCTTGATAGGCCTCCGCTGCGGTTACGTCTTTTCCATCGATTCGATACGATGCGCGAATGTCGGTGCGAAGAAAGCTGTCGAAGGATGTTCCGGTTACGCTCCCAACCTGAACGTTTTCGAATAGATTTTGATGCGTGAATTCATTTGCGATGTTTAGTGCTTCACCGGCTTTATCAAAGGCGTCTGAAACGGCCTGAATGGCAGTCGCCATCCCGAAGGATGTAACATCGTTTGCTGTACTGAGGTTCTCAGCTGCTTTGCGAAATGTATTCTGGATTTCAGTGAATTTGACCAAAGGCTTATCGGTCAACTGCCCCATCTGATCGGCGGCGCTGCCAAGCGAGCCGCTGAGCACATCGCGAATTGTCGATAGCGTGCCAAGCGTTGCTTTGCCGCAAAAATCTACTATGTTTTTGCTGAATTCAATGGGTGGGAGGGCCATGGCTCAATCGGTCATGACGCCCGGATCGGTTCAAGGGTTTTTTGGAATCGAGGAGAAGAAATACAGAGATGGTCAAGCGTCGATTGTTCAAAACAGGAAAGTCAATCCTGCTTTCAAATGGATGTCGCCCGGTGATTCCTTGCGGCTGATTGATGCCGGTTGCACTTGTGGACGAATTGAAACTTCGAGAACTGCCGGACCCTGGACAACGGAACCCTTTTCCCATGCAAGGCCGTTGAAGATTATGTGCACCATTTGCACTGCATAGATCCCTGCGACGAGCCCAAGTGAATAGTTGTATCGATTTATCTTGCTCTGATAGGTGATTAGAGCCCGGCGGTTTGTTTCTGTGCCAAAGGCAATCCTGCCAGCCAGCGGGACATCGCCTGGCTGAACAGAATAGAGCGTGTTTAACAAGACTTCATTTGCATTGGCCTTCTTTGCTGCCAGGGCGCTCTTTCTTTTGTCATACACGTTGTACAGTGCCCCGGCCATCGCACCCATGTATATGCCACCGACAATAGGTCGATCAATAGCAAAATGTCCCCAACCCGGTACAAGAGCGGACCGCCATGCAAAATCCAGGAATCCGATGGGCTCATCCGGCTTATCGAGTTCTTTGCTTTCCACTTTCTCGCGTATTTGGCGAGCAGCTTCCGCCCTCTCGTTTGCAAGGCGATTCTGCCTGGCAACGTCCTGCATTCGCTTTGCTTCTTCTTCTTGCATTCGAAGAGCCTGCAGCCTTTGCATTTCTTTGATAGTTGCTTCTCGACGTGCCTTTGCGCGCGCCTCTTCTTCGCGTTTGACCTGCGCAGTATCATAGGCTATGCGACGTACGAGGGTCTTTTGAATCCGACGATTTCCAGAAGGTGTTTTCAAGTCTATGAACTGACCATTTTGCGCGTAGATGGTGCCTTCCACTTGCGTACCGTCGCGTAGATAGATTATCTCTGCACTCAGGGCTGAACAGCAGCATAGAAAAAGCAGGAAGGACGTCAGCCGCATACCTTAGTTTACTTTCCCGTTCGGGGAAGTCAATATGTTATGAAGCTGAATCGACCGCACCGGTCATGGGAACAAAACGTACGGGCAATAAATTCCGTGATTCCAGTTTTCCATTTTTCTTTTCAATGAGGACAAGGTTTTGCGTGCCTTCGCCAACGGGTATAATCATGCGACCACCTTCTCTAAGTTGAGCTGTTAATGTCTCAGGAATAGCTCTTGGTGCCGCAGCGCAAATGATTGCATCAAATTCAATTGGTTCAATTGACCAACCAAACGTACCATCGCCGGTAAGGTAGTTAACGTTCCGAAATCCTAATTCGAGGAGTATTTCCTTGGCCTGGGCAATCAATTCCGGAATAATTTCGACTGTGAAGACTTCATGACAGAGGGAAGCGAGTACTGCAGTTTGATAGCCGCAACCCGTGCCGATTTCAAGTATTCGATCGCCCGGTTTGATGCGCAACGCTTCTGTCATATATGCCACTATGTAAGGCTGTGAGATTGTCTGACCAAATCCAACCGAAACGGGATGATCCAGGTAGGCTTCACTCCTGGATTTGATGTCAATAAACTTGTGACGCGGGATATTTCGGATGGCGTCAAGTACACGCAAATCCTTAATACCGCGTTTGACGATTTGCTCCTCCACCATTTGGAGCCTGGCGTTTGTAAAGGCCGCTTCCGTATCCATTAGAATCGGAAATAGAAAAACTCTTCGCCCTGGAATCGTCCAATGAATAAAAATATGTAAAACATAGCATTTGCAATTATCACCTTTGCAAACCAGGGGAGCTGCCGCAAACGATCGATCGTTTCGGCTCCATTCGAGATTGCATGCGATATCAAGAAAGGTACGCAGAGAAGCAGAGCAAAGCCATCGTTTGTTGTGAAACCAGGCAGCTTCCAATGGCCGAGAACCAGGAGCAAAGCCTGGGGCGTGCCCAGCCTAAAGATCATTAACCCGAGGCCAAAACTCAGAAATGTTACGATTACGCCGATCCTGGCACCGGTCTGACCAGTCTTCACAAGCAAAGGTCGCAGTACCTGATATAGAACCACGAGTGCCCCGCAGTACAAGCCCCAGACCAAATATCCAATCGAAGCGCCATGCCAGAGACCGCCCAGAGCCCAAACAATCATGATGTTTCTTGCCTGGACCCAGGAGGCAACCCGGCTTCCCCCCAATGGAATGTACACGTAATCGCGGAGAAACGCGCCGAGTGTGATATGCCAGCGCCTCCAGAATTCTGCGGGGTTCGAACTCAGGAACGGATGTTCAAAATTTCGGATGAGTTCGATTCCAAGCATTCGCGACATTCCTCGCGCCATATCAGAGTATCCGGAAAAATCCGCGTAAATCTGCACTGCGAAAAGTGAGCCTGCAAAAATCAAGGTGAGCGCATCCAGATCAGATTTGAAACCGATTTGCGAAAGAGTGGCTGGCGCATGCGTATTTCCAATCAATCGATTTACCGCCAAGGCCAACTGATCTGCGATCACGACTTTCTTAAAGAGTCCGAGCAATGCTAGCGCAGATCCATCCAGGAATGAACCCGGTTTAATTTGCGGGGCAGAAAATTGCGGAATTAGCTGGGCTGCCCGCGCAATTGGTCCTGCCATCATCTTGGGAAAGAAAGTAGCAAAGAGTAGCAAACGACCGAACGAACGTTCCGCTTTCATTCCGCGATACACATCGACGCTATAAGATGTTAGCTCAAATGTATAGAAACTGATTCCAGCGGGCAGAAGTATTTCCAGAACCGGAAGGCCAGGATGAAGATTGAATTGATCCAGAAGAAGCGAGAGGCTTTCCACGAAAAATCCGTAATACTTAAATAGCCCAAGCAAAGCAAAGTTAATCGCCAATGCAATGATCAGTGCGGCCTTCTTTTGACGTGAACTTGAGTTCTCCATCCATCGCGCGCAGCCATAGTTTACCGCAACCGTGGCGACAAGGAGTGCGAGAATTCGAAAATTCCAGAAACCATAGAAAAAAAGTGAGCCGGCAAGAAGGATATGACTCCGCGCTTCCGGAAAATACCTGTAGAACAGGTAAAGCGCAAGGAAGAAAAAAACAAAATCCAGAGTATGAAACAGCACAGAAAGTTACAAAAATGGATTGAGTTGTTTTTCTTCGTAGATGCGCGTGAAATCGCCGTGCCCAGGAATCACGGTCGTTCCATCGTCCAGCGTTAGCAAACGATCCTTAATACTTGTCATGATCTGTGAATAATCACCCCCAGGCAAATCAGTGCGGCCAATCCCACCGGCAAAGAGCGTATCACCGCTGAACAAAATTCCCTCGTTTGCAAGATGAAAGGAGCAAGAGCCCGGCGTGTGACCTGGAGTATGAATTACTTGAAGCTTGTGCTCACCGAACTTGAACTCTTCATTGTCAGACATATCCGACATCACTTCAACCGGATTTGCAGGGGGAAGTCCGAACCATCCACACTGTTTTGCGAGCATTTTATAGAGAAATTGATCCCCGGGATGGAGCCTCACCTCAGGAGTTTGATTTTGTGCGCGGCAATGATTTGCGACATCGTTTGTGCCCAGAACGTGATCGAAGTGTGCATGCGTGTGAATAATGTAACGAACTTTGCAGCCTTTTTCTTCAAGGAGCGAAATGATCTTTGGACCTTCTCCACCGGGATCAACTACGATTGTTTCTCCCGTGATCTTGTCTTTAAGTATGGAGCAGGTGCAGCCAAGCGGAGCAACCGGAAAACTGGTGATCTCTATGTTCACGTAAGTAAAAGAAGGGATGCATCCGGGCTGTCCATTCTGAATTCTGGCCTATGATAACGAAACTCCCTCCGGGTCCAAGTCAGACCGCGCGTGATTGGCACCATTCAATGTGTTTTGGTTGCGGGATCGACAATGTAAAAGGTCTCCATGCTGAATTTCCATTTGATGAAGCGAGTGGCGAGGTATTGTTCCATCATACACCAGATAGGTTCCAGGAAGGAGCTCCAGGCTATGCACACGGCGGTGTGCTCGCAGCTTTGTTGGATGAGGCACAGGGCACACTCTGCTACCACGTTGGCCACCTGGTGATGACGCAGCAGCTCCATATCAAATACCACAAGGCCACGGCGCTTGACCAACCGTTTGCAGTTCGATGCTGGCTTACTGCTGTTCGCAAGCGTAGAATCTATACTCGGGCGACAATCCATTCAGCTGCGGGTGAACTACTCGCAAGTTCTTCTGCTGGTTGGTATGTATTACCGGAAAGAATGGCTCAGAAACTATTTGCAGATCGATATTCTGCTGAGGATAGCGAACGCAATCGTCTTATCCTGGATGCGAATCGCAAACGCGCGCAGAAAATCCGGCGAAGACTAAGGGAAAACTCCCTCAGCAGCCAGACGTAGTGCTGCCGCCGCACGGGCAATCAACTGTAAGTGAACCGGGTCCTGGCAGAACACCAAATGTAGTTCCCGGTCCAACAAGCGTTTCAGGATAGCCATCGTTGTTGGCGTCATATCTACACTGCAATAGGTAGTTCACACCACCCATAAGGTTTTGAATTGTGTTGCTTCCGTTACGCACGGGAGTTGCTGCCACAGGCAAGTTATCTTCGATAAATGTTTCCATTGGATCTACAATCGCGTAATAGAACCGGGGGTTTTGAGTCCCGCCGGTGATCGTCAGAGTGTTCACGTAATCCGGGTAGTACACTCTTGCACGCATAAGCACGTTTCCGCCCAGATCACGCTGTTGCGCATGCCCTTTTCGCCAGTCACTGAAGGCGACTACCGTTCTATATCCGTTGGTATCATTGACTCCATGAACCATCATGTTTTCTTTCATGTTGAAACGAATCTCCACAACCCTGGTAGTCTGCTCGTTCGTCATGATCATTGCGTTTGGAGTAATATTGGACATGATGGAATTGAAATGCAGGGGAAACCACTGAGGAGCAAGCAGCTGTTTTAGTGCATCGTTTGTATCTGGTTCATACTGAACGCTTGTTGTGATATTGGTGGCATCAACATCTCTAGATGGGTAGAGTGCCCCACGTCCATTCATGAATTCCTGATAGTTGATAAGTCCACCGGTGGCGTAGCAGCTATCATTTTCTAGACTGGCAGAGTACGGTTGGCTGCAATACACTTGTCTTTCAGAAGAAATGACATCCCAAAATGCTTTTGCATCTTTTGCCGTTTCAATTCCCCAGAGGCCCGTTCCGTAGTCACGTGAAGAAAGTCGAACTTCACCAATGTCGAGGTAAATAGGCAAATCTGAATAAGCAGGAAGCCCAGCAACGTCAAGCGACGTATCATCGGCATCTCTAAAGAGTTGGTTTCCGTTTATTTCAGTAAACTCAAGTGGCCGGTCAGAGGCGTACGTGCCTTTCAGGATCAGAACAGTTTTACTATTGGTGTCCAGGAGCATAGAAAGCAAGGGCTCGCTGTCTTTGCTCCTGCAGGCAGTTGTCAAAATAAGCAGGCTAATCAACGGAAGAAGAGTTTTGCGCATATTATTTCCCATCAGAATAGAAACGATGACATCAATCCAAAATGAAAGAAATGGCCATTGCGTTTCTTGAAGTATGCGGTCTGTTGATACCGCGGATCTATGGTACCGGTCGTTGCAGGTAAGAGTGGCTGCGTTGGTTCGCTTAAATGTTTTTCATATACCAGGTTGTAGTCGAGCCTGAGACCAATTCTGAATTTTTTTCCGGCGAGAATTGAAAACTCAAGTCCAGCATACCCGAGTGGTTCCCAGCCAGATCGGTTGTTGGGCCGAATCAAGACGTACGCGCTGCCTCCGCCAATTTTAGCAAACATCTGCATGCGAATTGGTAACTGGATTGGATAGGAAAGAGCGCCATACACGGGGATTACTGTCGCGCTTTGCGTTCCGCGCGAGAAATAGTTTGCATATGAAGTTCCAAACTCAGTGTAGAATATCCAGGGCCAGGAAAATCTGTAGAAGATTCCGCCACCCAGATTTGAATCCAGGACTTGATCGAGTTCTGTTCCTGGAACTGGATTAGAGGCACCAACCCACAAACCAAACTCGTGTTTGATACGATGCACTGACTGCGGTTCTTCCGCCAGGGCGGGACGAGACATAAAGAGGACTGCACCTGCGAAAAAGACCAGAGCACCCTGGAAGCAGAATCTATTCCGTTTGGTTTGAAGAGACATCGCTGAGCCTGCGACCAGTTTCCGCATGCCGCTGGATTCCGCGAGCATGAATCCGGTTCAACGGATGATCGGCCGACCAGTCTACCGTTTCAAGGCCTTCCCCGGAACCGGGCGCATACAGGGCTCGTTTGAAATAGAGAGCATGTGGTGGTGCGGTTGGACCAGCCTTGAATCTACTGGTTGCAGCAACAACTTCTGCGATCGACCCAATCTTGTTTAAAGATCGTGCTGCAATGCAACCAGCAAGTATTCGAATCATGTTGTGCAAGAAGGCATTTCCGCGCACGCTTAACACCACCAGGTGTGGATCTCCGGAAAATGGATCATTGCGCACTGAGAGGTTCGCAGTTTCTAGATATCTTACCGTTGCCTTGCCAACATAACGTACGGGTGTTAGCGAGCCGAAGTTTCTTTCGCCAAGGATTTCCAGTAACTCAGCATTCAAGGCTTCGATGTTAAATGGAAATCGTCTGCACCAGGCTTTGCCTGGCCAGTATGGAGTCTTTCCCCCAACCCAGTACAAGAATTCATACTCGCGGGCAAGGCATGAAAAGCGCGGATCAAATTCGCGGGCCACAGGAATTACGCGACGAATCGCAATATCAGGCGGCAATAGTCCGTTTAATGAAAACAAAAATCGACGCGGCTCGGTAACAGGAATGCTACTGCGGAATCCTGCAACCTGACCCGTAGCATGAACGCCGCTATCTGTGCGACCCGAGCAAGAAATGCGAACGTTTTCCCGCAAAGCGATTGCTATGGCTTTCTCAAGTAGTTCTTGAACGCTGATTCCATTCTTCTGTCGTTGAAATCCAGCATACCTGGTTCCGTCGTATTGAAGAACTAAGGCCGTGTTAAAGGGGAGGTCACGCGGACGGAGCAGTCTGAGGAACTCCATTGATTACGTCGATTTCCCTGGCTAACTCTTCGTAGAGCTCCTTCGCCATATCAATTATAATAGAAGGTTTGCTCTTGGATGCGCGTCCCATCCCGTAGAGCTTACCAAGGTATTGCTTGCATCGATTCAGGTATTCCAGCTTCTTCTCTTTGGTTGGAGCAAGCTGATCCAGAAACTTCCGCGTCAAGTAGCCATTAATATAGATAACACCATCAAAGCCCCAGTTGTTGTCTGTGTCCGGACCGAGCAGGTTGATGAATTGATCGTGAGGTTCTCGACCATTTGTCATGATTTCAAGCGTTGGGATATACCAGCTAACTGCCTTCAAATAGAGGTATTCACCGATTTTTTCGAATCCGTACTTTGGGAATTCCTCAGCCATGTCTTGAAATAGCCAGGCGCCCCGTAGTGCGCAAATCGCCTTCTTTGGGGTAGGGGCGACGCCCATTCCGCGCATCTGATAACAATCGATGGCGAGTAAGTACGATGCTGCACCGGTCACAAGATTGCGATCGTCTGCGTAATCTACTGGCCCAACCATTTTCTCGATGGAAGTCCGACGATCGATCATTGCCTTTTTGATTTTTTCGATCTCATCCGGGGCCAGATACGCAAAATCGTTTGGAAAGGACGAATAAAGGCACTGCGGGCAGGTGATAATGGAATAAGCCAGGGGATAGACCTTGCCGTACTTCTTGCTCATTTCATACAGGCGGCGCAGTTCCTGGGTTAGTTTTCCAGCGATCAGACGTCCTCCACCAGAATGGAGCTGTTCGCGATTGAATTCGAACCCGCATACCTTGCAGGTGTTCTTGTCCTTGACCCTGTAGGAAATGGCCTTGGCTTTACTTACTTCTGGAGGCTTGATCCGCATGGGCAAATACACACTGATTGGCCGCCCATCCTGTGTAAATTTTATTTTAACGAACGTCAGGTTTGAACTTGCAAAGTCCGATAGGAATAGGAGCATACTGAAGCAGGACTCCTATATATGTATCGCAGGCTGGCTCTAATATCTCTCTTATGTCTACCGCTGGCAGTGCACGGCGAGTCCGTGGCTGAAAAAGCGGCGGAAAAGCGCAATGAACTGATCCGCTATTTGCGCGAAATTCGCACAATGAGCTATAATTTCCCATGTGATCCATTTCCGGATTGTGCGGCAGCCATGCCAGCCAAGCCAGAAACGGGCGCACCAGCCCAGCCCGGGGCTGCAGCTACGCCTGAGCGTATAAAGCTCTTTAATGAAGTTAAGCGGATTTACCAGGAAGGCATGGTCTACATGTACGAAGGTAACTACGTAAACGCCTACAATCGATTCTTGGACAGCCAGGCTCGGGTAGAGCGAATTCTAGAGGGCCTGAGCCAGCTCTATCTGGACCGCACGGAAATGCTTCTGCGCGATTCCATTGAAAAAAAAGATATCTCGAATCCCATTGATATGTCAGCAACGGACATTTCGATCGATTTTGGTCCAAATTCGGATAAACGCCGTGACTTCAAACGGAACCGCGAGATTCCACGCGATTCACGCGCCTATGATCCACGTGAAACCCATTACGCTTATAACAAATACGAAATCGAACGTAACGTTGAGCAGGGCTACAAGCAACTAGGTCAGGCTCGTGAAGCGCGTCGCCGCGCACTAACGGTTGATGCAAATCTTGGTCCAAACCAGCGTCTTGAGCCGCACCATCGCCGTGCTAGAATTGAGTATTATCTCACCTGCATCAGAATTGCTCGCCTTGCAAAACTGAACGGCGAGCGAATCTATCAATTAAAGTATCCATACGACAACTATGCACTTATGAGCCCGTACGGAAAAACAGAAGTCATCAAGGGCGACAATCCAAGACCAGCAACGTTCCCAAAGATTGCTGGCAAAGATCGTGATTGGTCAACAGATGAGAACATAACGGACGCTACTAAGAAAGACGATAAAAGCAATCCGTATGTTTTCCCTGCTAACCTGAATCCGGTTTTTGATCTGCGCGTACCTGAGCAATATCACCGTGACCTTTCAGATTCGCGTGATCAAATTTTCGAAGATCAAGTTAACATCAACGTTGAGTATAAATATATTCCAGGTAAACGCGACGCTAAACCGGAAACCAAATAAGCTCCCGCGCCCCCGTTCGAATTTATCGGCAGAAAAGGGAAAGCGGGCCTGCCCTCGGCGCGGTGTTCCGAGCCTCGGACGCTCGCATCCGGCTCCCTGCACGGCTCCCCTTCCCCTTTTCTGGATGTAAAGGTCGCGAGGCCTTGTCGCTTAACGGGTTTTGAGGTTGGGGCGCTCCGGCCAGCTAGTAAAGTTCTGGGAACTCTATCCGAAACACCAGTTGTGACAAGGTCAGCGCAGATTTATCCTGAGAACCCGGTGTGCGTGTCGAGCGGCATCACCGCGCCCCGAGGCTCGGAACACCGTGCCGAAGGGCGACGCGCACACGGGGTTCTCAGGCAAAGAAACTGCACGGGCCGTCAGAACAACTTAACTCAGGCCTGCTTCCTTCCGCGCCATTACAATCTGATTCATTCTTAGCTGGGCTAATCGACGCAAATCCACCAGGGCCTCTGCGTGATTCTTTAGTTCTGGATCCTGATCAAATCTTCCTTCCATGATTCGCAGCGAATCCCGAATATACCGCAAATCCTTTTCAGCAGCAATCTTGTGCTGTTTGATGAGCTGCTTTATCCGGGCGAATTCGTATTTTCTCAGGTGAACTCTCACCAGAAACTCGACTCCAAATTTTTGAACTGATTCACCCCATTTCCCGGAGCGGTCCATTTCTTCAATTTTGGTCAGATACTCTGAATCCACCGCACGGCGCGGCTGGCTTGAAGCCTGTGCAGTATCCCGAACGGGTTGCACTTCTTTTAGAATCTCCGGTATTAGCTCGCGGATTTTCTCTCCCTTCCAGGTATCCGAAAATTCCACAAAACGCGTGGCCATAAACTGTTCGAATTGCTGTAACATCATTGCAAGGTTCAATGATTTTCCCAGCGGCGTGTTGTTGAACTGACGAGCAGTCCCAATCATTTCGCGTACTATCTGAGTTGCCTGTTTGCGTTTGTAATACTGCCCCTCGTACGCCAGTTCAAGTTCGGAATAGGCAACTTCTTTCAACTTCATCAAAATTGGAATGTCTGCAAGGACGTAGGTTTCCAATCCATGGATCAATAAGCGATCGTCTGGCTCAACGAGCCGGATACTAAAAATATAATGGGCTTCAGTAAGCATGCGCAGATAGTAGCGCATCTTCTCTTCATTCTCTACAAGATCGCTTAACGTTTTGCGGTAGATGGTTTCTGACTGTGGAAAAGAGGTGCGCTTGCCTTCGTCGTTGACGGCCCGAATTCTTTCGACCATCGCCATGAGGCGTTCAAGGAGTGTCACTCAAGCAGCCCCTTCTTCTTGAAAATGCCAATCAGGTTCTGTAAGTCCTCGGGAGTATCAATTCCAGGCAAAGAACCCTGAACCAGGTGGGCGCCCATAGAGAAATCGTTTTCAAGAACACGAAGCTGTTCAAGCGACTCAGTATCTTCCAGGCCTGATTGCGGCAATGTTCTAAATCGCAGAAGAAACTCGCGACGATAAGCGTAAATCCCAAGGTGCAGAAATACTGGCTGGCCGGTTTTGTTTCTTGGAAATGGTATGAGTGAACGCGAGAAATATAGAACTTTTCCCTTGCGCGTGAGGGTTAACTTCACGCGGTTTGGGATGAGTGGGTCTTCTGCATCCTCAAATGGTCGCGCTGCTGTTGTGACTTCCCATTCAGGGTGATCTTTCAAGAGTCTGACAACTCCGGAAATCAGCTCAGGCTCGATCCCTGGCTCATCGCCCTGGATGTTTACAATAATATCGTTGTCTTTGTATGATTCTGCAACCTCGGCCAGACGATCTGACCCGGCCTTGTGGTGTTCTGAGGTCATTATCACTTCACCACCGAAACCTTTTACAGCATCTCTAACTCGTTCATCATCGGTTGCAACTATCAGATTGTCCAGGTCTTTGCAGCGAGAGGCCGCTTCATATACCCATTGAACCATTGGCTTTTTTCCAATTGGAGCAATCACTTTGCCTGGGAATCGTTGCGAACCATATCTTGCCGGGATAACGCCGAGTACACTCATGATTAAGAAGTTTTGAATCGTGTATGTACGTCAATCGCTATCCCCGTTTCAAGGGAGCGCAGGAGTTAATTTCACGGTACCCTGGCGCTCAAGCTTGTTCCAACCATGGCGGCGGCCTTTCAGCATTGCAAACATTGCCTTGAAGGTTATGAAATACATGAACTGACGATAGAAGAATCTCTGAATCAACACCAACAGCATAAGTCGTTTAGGTTTCCGTTCAAGGGTAAACGCAAGTAGCGACCCGCAAATGTCCATAAAAAGGAAGAGCACATAGCCCGCGGCAATCGCCTCAATATCGCCCCGCAAGATTGAAAGCAAGAACACAAAATCACCGATAGGCGACAATGCTGGGAAGAGAATCTGAAAGAAGAACATATTTGGTAAAGCTACCCAGCCAAGCTTTCCTTTGAAAAAAGCGCTTCTGTGTTTCCACAGGCACTGAAAGGTCCCAAAGCTCCAACGGAATCGTTGCGATGCTAGAGTGCTGACTGTAGCTGGTGCTTCTGTGCGGGCCCGGGCTTCCGGCGCATAAACGATTTTTGCCCCGGATCTCAGCATGGTTAGAGTCAGGTCCGCATCCTCAGTAAGTGTATCAGTATTGTATCCACCCGCAGCAAGAACTGTAGCACGGCGCCAGGCCCCGGTTGCGCCTGGAACCACGCTGATGCAATTCAAAGCATCGAAGGCCCGTCGATCAAAATTCTGCGATGTGATATACTCAAGGGATTGAAATCCAGTGAGAATATTGTGGACATTGCCAACCTCAACGTTTCCACATACGGCATCCACTTCAGGATCCTGGAATGGTGAGGCAAGTTCCGTAATCGTTTGCGGCATTACGATTGTATCTGCATCGATTGTGATTACGATTTCATGTTTGGCTTTCTGCATTCCGAAGTTGAGTGCAGCGGATTTACCGCTGTTAGCCTGAGTAATCAGCCGAACGCGCTTGTCGTGTTTCTGTAGCTTCTTAACGACATCAATGGACTTGTCCGTACTGCCATCATCGATGACTAGAATTTCGAACTTCTTATGCGTGCTTTGCTGAAGCGATTCAATTGTTCGGGCAAGGACCTTCTCTTCATTGTAGGAAGGAATCAGAATGCTTACGGGTATGTTTGGATTTAGCTTTAACCCACTGTCGCTTTTGCTTGCTGACTTGAGTACAAGGAACCCTAAAAACACAATCCTTGCGATGGCAAGCAGTGTGGTAAATAAGAAGAGCCAGGTGATTGTAAGCCAGCCCCAACGCACTACAACGCGAGCGGCAGAAGTCGCATAGACCAGAAACTCCTCCGATGGTGGAAGGGGCGGCATCAAGGTATTTCTGTCGAGCCCGGCTGCGTGATCGACGCTTTCAAATTTATAGCCAAGCGATCTCAGTTTAGGAATCAAGATTTTCAGGGCTTCCACTGTTTGTCCGCGATCGCCGCCAGAATCATGCATTACGATGATATGGTTTTCAGGTTTCCTGGCCTGTTCGACAATCCGATTAACCATTCTATCTGCGTTGGGCTTTTGCCAGTCAGAGGAATCGATATTTGCTCCTACAACTATGTAACCTAGCTCAGTTACAATTTTCAGCGGATCAATCTCAACTGCTTCGTCTGGATTTGAATCCGTATTGTACGGGGCCCTAAAGAGCATTGTCTTGCGGCGAAGTTCCTGTTCGATAATACGCTGCGTAGTATTGACTTCCAGCCGTGTGCGTTCTGCTGCAGTCCTGCTTAAGTCCGGATGAAAGTACGTGTGGTTCCCAATCAGATGACCATCATCAGCAATTTGCTTGAGAATGGCCGGATAACGTTCGGCTTGCTCGCCCACAACAAAAAATGCAGCCGGGACTTTCTCGTGTTTTAGCACGTCCAGAATTTTTGGGGTCCATTCTGGATCGGGGCCGTCGTCAAAGGTTAGGAGCACCGTTTTTGCCGGTATTGGATTCCCGACTCGTTCGAGCAAATACCCTGACGGAACTCGTCTGTAATCTGCGGAAGTTATGAAATCTTCTGTATCTGCCTTTGCATCTATCTTTCCCGAATCTGGCGACGTATGGACGCGAAATATTTCACCGATGCTCAAGTATAGTATGCTTCGCAGGGGTAAGGGCTCATCGATGGCTGAAAGATCTGGTTTGTCCTCCGAAAGTATTTCCCAGATTGTTGGATCTTCTGCACCCAATCTCCAGACTGCAACTCCAGCAACATCCGCGCGGTCTGCTGCTAGTTTCTGATTCCAGGCGGTTGCACTATTCATGAACCAGACGTCATGCGAAATCTTCTCATCCTGCAAGTATGCAAAATGCATGTTCTTGCTGTCAGCATCCATTGATGGGAGGGCGCCAGTATCATCAGCCAGGGCCATCACTTCAGAAAATTTCATGCTATACGATTGCGGCTTTCCCCAATCGATTCCGTAGGTTGCAATTCCAACCAGGAGTTTTTCTGGCGGAATGTCCTTTAGAATCTGGGCCAGGTTGTCCTCGAACCAGTCCTGACCTGCAATTGGTCCCGACGGACCGTTAGCGTAGTGTTGATCGTAGTTCATCAATACGACGCCGTCTGCAACTCTGCCAATTCCTTTGATGTCGTACGCCGGGTCGTTCGCAGTTATGTCGACCGTGAGTATCATCCCCTCTGCGTTCAATTTCTTCCCAAGATCCTCAAGAAACTTGATGTAGTTGACGCGACCATTCACGCCAAGCGTCTCAATATCAACATTCAACCCTTTCAGATTGTCTTTCTTCGCAAAGTCAACTAGCAAGCTCGTCGTGCATTCGCGAAGTGATCGATCTGCGAACAACCTTCGCATTTCATCGGTATGCCATTTGTCATTGTGTCCGTTTGTAACTCGGCCGATCACGGATGCTTCAGAGTCATCCAGAAGGCGCTTAACGTCATAGTCCACGCGCTCCGTAACATCGCATTTAGCTTCTGTCAATAAGAACCAGTCTGGAAAAACTACATCAATGTGATCTTTGAATTGTTTGAAAGCATCCACGCTTTCCGGATCATGCTGAACAAGAAACGCAGAAACCAGGCGCTTACCCTGGCGCGGCAGAGAGAGCAGGGCACCTTTGCTTTCGTCCGTCAATTTGGCTCTCACGCGCGGGTGTACAATGGGATGAAGTTGCTTTGCCTGCTCGCGAACGGCCTGAACGCGCCGCTCAATTCTGCGTACATGTTGAACGTCAGGCAATGGTGGCGTAATAAAGATTGAGGCTGCAAAAATCGATGCCAGTAATGTGCCAAGCGCAAGTACTGCAAAAAAAGCAACCAGGAAAGTGCGCCAGCGGCGCTTGGTGGGATCTTCAAAGATCATGACTTCGCCAATGGATCTACGATGCCCGCTTCATCAAATCCCTTTTTCCGCAGTAAGCAACTGTCGCAATGACCGCAGGGTGAGCCATCAGCGGATGGCTTATAACAACTTGAAGTCTCGCCGTAGTTTACACCGAGGCGGGTTCCCTCACGAATGATTTGGGCTTTGGACATCTGAATGAGAGGTGTATGAATTTGTACCGGTTTACCTTCAACGCCTCGTTTCATGCCAAGGTTTGCCATGCGTGTAAAAGCTTCGATAAATTCAGGCCTGCAATCCGGGTATCCAGAGTAATCCAGTGCATTCACACCGAGGAAAATGTTAGGTATTTCGTACGATTCACACAGTGCCAGTGCGTGGGAGAGGAAAAGAATATTTCTGGCAGGAACGTAGGTTACCGGAATCCCTTCTTCTGAGACCGAATCCATTGGAACTTCCGGACCGCCCGGCACGAGCGCAGTATTTTTGAATATCTCAGGACTGAGCTTGAGCACAAAATGTTTTTGGCAAAAGCGATGAGCCAGGCGAGCGGCCTGCTGTAGCTCAAAACTGTGTCTTTGTCCGTAATCGAAACTAAGAGCGAATAACGTGAGCCCTTGCGCGCGCGCCATATAAAGGACCGTTGTAGAATCAAGCCCGCCGCTGAGTAGTACAAGTCCCCTATCCATTTATCCTCGGTACACGCAGCGCGAGTTACAGGTTTCGTGCACAGTTATTTCAATCAGTGGTGGAATTGCTGTCTTTAAACGATTCCACAACCAGAATGCAATTTGTTCAGAGGTTGGATTTTCGAGCCCTGGAACCTCATTGAGTAAGTTATGATCCAGAAATCCATCGAGCAAAGGCTTTACTACGGCGGAGATCGCGCCAAAGTCCATGAGCCAACCCGTACGCTCGTCTACATCTCCTGCCAATTTGATTTCAAATAGGAATGAGTGCCCGTGCATCCGTTTGCATTTGTGGCCGTCCGGTACGTTTGGAAGAAAATGAGCCGCCTCGAAGCGATATTCTTTGACGATCTCCACATGTCTTGATTGAGATGGGTTAGTCATATTTGTCAGACTCCGGTTGCATCCGCGCCCCAGATGATTTTATGAAGTTGTGTTTGGATACGAGCGTCAATTGATTCTTCGAGCATCCAGGTCACAAGTTTTTCAAGCTTAACGGAACCCCAGACCGGTGACAGCAATAGATTGCAAATTTTGTCCAGTTTGTATTCGCGAATCCAGCTGACTGTTTTTTCGAAATCCTGTTGATCTTTGATTACGAATTTGATTTCATCTGAGCGTTTTAGATACTGGAAATTCTTTTCAAATGCATGATTGTCTTCACCGGATCCTGGCAGTTTAATATCCATTACGATATGCACGCTTTCAGGAATGCCTTCCAGTGATCGATGTCCTCCGGTTTCAAGGAGCACTTTTTTTCCGAGGGGCTCTGCTGCGAGAATCGTTGAAAGCTCGATAACGCTCGCTTTTTGAATTAAGGGTTCGCCACCGGTGATTTGAACCAAGCGAATCCACGCCGGAATTGTTTCCAGGATCTTCTCCTTTGACCAGAAATCTCCGGAAGAAAGGGCCTGTGGTGTATCGCACCAGCTGCATCGTATATCGCAGACTCCAGTTCGAATAAAATGACAGGGCAGACCAGAGTGCGAACCCTCGCCCTGAACCGAGGTGTATGACTCTGAAACTCTCAGAAACTTGGATTCATTTGGGGTCATTTTGTAAAAAGGCTTGTGCAAGCGCAGGCATCCGGACTCTGGAAGTGCTTTGATTCTATTTCGGTTTGTTCAGGCCGTTCTGATTCTGGGCTTCTCTGCGGGAATCCTTTTTCTGGGTTACTCCTGGATCCAGTATCTCAGGGCCAGGCGCGCCCAAAAATCACTGTTGCAACGCATGGTATCCCCGATCCCGCCCGGCAATCGGGCTGCAATGTTTCAATTTGTTTTTGCTCCACTTTTGTACCTGGAGTTTGAACTGGGTCGTGATCTCATTCTTGTGGAAAAGCGATTCAGCATCGGCGGTCGTAAATTGATTGGGAACTCCGCTGAGTCCATAATTGAAATGCTAGAACCAGTTCTTTCTGAATGGATAAGATCGGATTTACCCCTGGCAGCAATTCCGTCTGATATTATGCGCAAAGCTCGGCTTGGAAAACATTCTATTGTTCTGTTCAATCTTTCCAATAAGACCGATGTAAGAAGACGCATTGTGTTACTGCTCCTGTCAGAAAAACTTTTGCCATCGCTTGAGGCGCTGAGTTCATTTGTACGTGGAAACCTGAAAGAAAACGTTCAGCCGTCTGTGCAACAAACGATGGTCGCTCGGCAGCAGGCGCCTGATCATTTTCAAAAACATTCCGGACACCCCTTTGATGATTCTCGCAGATCAGCTCAGAGAACAAAACGACGCGATCTTTCGCGCCGTGCGTTGCTTGCGGAAGCAGAACTGGAAAGCCGGCGGCTTGCTATGTTACAAATTGCGCACGATATTAGGATTCCAGTATCTGCACTGCGCTTGATTCGCGCTAATCTCGTGGCTCAATGGGAAACAATTCGATCCAACCTGCCAGCTCCTGAGGTTCACATGGATGGACTGATCGGACGCCTGGGCAAGCAGCTGACAAATCTGGAACTCTTTGCTTCGAGCTATCTGGATCTGGAGCTTGCCGATAAATTGCATTCAACAGATCAAGTTGCTACTGACGCGATCGATTTAGGCGTACTCTGGCTTGAGCTGCTGGACGCTCATGCGGAAGAAATGAAAAGCAAACGACTGCAATTGAAACTGGACGGTAAATGGGAAGGGCATGTAGTTCTGGGAGTGCGCAATTCAATCGTCAGGATTCTCGAGAACATTCTTTCAAATGCTCTGAAGTTTTCGCGCTCTGGAGGGACACTCTGGACCGGGGTTAAAACGGATGAGCATGCATGTGTTCTTGAGCTGGAGGATTGCGGTCCGGGCATGACGGCTGATGCGGAAGGAATTCAATTTGACCTGGCAAAGAAGAATCTTGGTCCGGGGGGAACGGGTTACGGACTTGGCCTTGCAGCAGCAAGACGGTTGGCCGAACGAATGCTGGGTAGTCTGCTTTCCGTTCCGCCTTTACGAGGGAGCGGTGCGCGGTTTCTTCTTGTACTTCCGAGAAAACCTGAGTGACCCTGGCTTCGGGAAAATAGTTAAGATATGCAAATTTTGCGTTCCTGTGGCCGGGAAGACCTCCGTCATTAGCTGCGATTCCAGATTTTGCTTGTACTTTCCACCTGGGTGGCCATCTATGGGCTCATGATCACCGGGATCCACCTACGGAACACCACGGGCAAGCGCTCAGGGTCTTTTTTTCGTTATGAATATGGTGAAGACCTGTTTGGCTACATGTATCTGGATGTAATTAGGGGCAAGAAGCATCGCGCAGCGCGCGTCTGGACTGCCCTGTTTAACAATAAAATCGAATTTCTAATCACGCTTGATCTCGAGCTGGAAAGAAAAGAGAACCTTAACTATATTCACGCCTGAGTTCTGATTGCCTTTTTTTATCCCTGTCCTAGCTTCGCGCTGTGGATGAGCCGTTATACGTTCTTGGTTCTGGATCGCTTGGAATTATCCTTTCTACGCTACTCGCTGAAAAAGCGCCCGTAGTAACCCTTTGCTGGCACGACGCAGAAGAGGCAGCGCGAATTCGTCGCAGCGGCAGCACGCAGCTATTGGACCAGGTTTTCTTCTTTCCTGATAATATAGAAATAACTACACGAAATACCTATCTCCAGGATAACTTTATTTTGTTCGTCGCCGTTTCTTCACGTGAGCTGGAGGAAACAATGGAGAGCATGCTTGCTGCTCTGAAAGATAAAGTTGGCACTGTGGTACTTTTCACCAAAGGCGTGCCGTCCTACACAGCCCGAAAAAAACACAGCGCCAACACATTTTGCGACTATATGGAAAAGTATGCGCTGGAGCATGGAATCACTCGCGTGAACTTTGCCGCTGTAAACGGGCCAGCACTGCTTTCAGAACTGTTTCATTCATCATACAGTTTCTTGAATGTTGGTTGCGCAAACCTCGAGGCGGGCAAGCGAGTTGCTGAAATTCTAGCAAGCGATCGCATTTATTGCGAACATACTTCAGACGTGATCGGCGTAGAGATGTGTGGAGTTTTGAAAAATCCAATTGCAATTGCATGCGGGATTGCCTCGGCGATGAAGGAAGTTGGCGGGAATTTCATGGGCGAGCTAATCCATCGCGGCTTTCGCGAAATGCTCTCCCTTTCGCTGGCCCTGGGTGCACGCCAGGAGACAATTATTGGCCGATCTGGAATTGCTGATCTGGCCACAACATGTATGAGTCCGGAGAGTCGGAACCGCGCCTATGGTGAACGATTCATGAAACGTCTATTAGCCGGCGAAGATGATCCGGGAATCCTGGATAAACTTGAAACTTTCCTAACGCCAGAGCGCGTAATTCAAAAAGATGTACTCCACACAAAGGACGTAGTAGAAGGCGGATTTGCAATCAGTTCAATCGTTGAGTTGGGAGAAGAGCTTCAAATTGAGATTCCAATTTATCGCGCTGTGTACGAAATACTTTCGCGTCGCAGTCCGCCAACTGCGCTGATTTCTGCGGTCATTGGAGCACCGGTTCGTGATCAGGAAACTCCTGTAATCAAACGCAGACAGGGGTTGCATTTGGCATCCGGAACTGATTTTGTGGAAGTGCTATCGGAGCGTGTGTTTCACAATGTACATCATACAAAAGGAATGCAGGCGCGTATCAAGAAACAATCAGGACACGTACTGCAGCAGCTTGAGAAGCGACTCGGAAAGGCCCGAGCCACAAAAAACAAAATGGATCTGGAGAAACTTCCGCGCGAGCGCGACCTCTGGACTGGTCTGTCGTCTGCATTTGCAGAAGAAGAAGGCAAAGCTCTCAAGGATTTGATTCAATTTTACGCCAGCGAAATCGCAGACAGTTACACTCCAGGAATGCGAGAGACATTGATTCGCCTACTTGCGCCGGTTCGATTTGCAGCGAGCGGTTTTAGGTTTGGATCTGCACTACCAAGGATAGGTGGCTACGTAGACGATTTGAAAGAACTGGCCGCGCGTTACAATATCATGTATGCGCCAACGCATCGTTCACATCTAGATTCAGTGGAGGTCGCTTTTGGCCTTTCATGGCTTTCCCTTCCATTACCAAGATATGCAGCCGGAATAAACCTCATGACCGATGCATTTCAATCGTGGCTTCTACGCTCATTTGGGGCGTATGCCGTGGATCGCGAGCGCACCCGGAATTTCCTCTACCTGGAATGTCTTTCATCGTATGCAACTGTGATGCTTGAATCTGGAATTCCATCGCTTATGTACCCGGAGGGAACGCGCAGTCGGACGGGCGGAATCGTGCAAATTAAGACGGGACTACTTTCCACTGCAGTCGACGCGTTTCGAAATACAGGCCGCGAAGTAGTAGTCGTTCCACTTGCGCTTTCCTACGAAAGCGTTCCGGAGGATGCATTCTATTGCGATCTGGAGCCTGAGCCACCCTTCAAAGATTTCATCAACAAACGTGGCAGCGCCTACCTGGACGTATGTCATCCAATCCGCGTGTCACAACATATGAATTCAGACGATCCGACACACTCCATTGCACTCAATATCGCTGATGAATGGCGGAAGCATCTACGTGTTTTACCCAATCATGTAATCGCTCGTTTGCTGGCCGATGGAGGACATTCTCTGGATCTGGCAACCTTGCCCGGAAAGGTTGAGGCATTCGTGGCCCACCAAACAGCTAACTTCCTGACCCGGGAGACTAAGGAAATCGTTGAACAAGGCGTACAATCGCTCATCAAGCGAGGTATAGCCCGCCGAGAAAACGGAAATCTTGTGTCTGCCAGGCCAGCCTTGACTGCATACTATGGAAGCATGATACCTGACTCCCCGGTTGCACGGTAACTGGAACAAGGAATTAGTTGCGATTTCCCAGGGATTCAACCCCAAACCTGGAAAAAGGATTGCCTGTTTTTTGGTAAGAAAGTAACACTGTGTCAGGAAACATTTCCTGGGGGGGAACTAATGAAAAAACTAATGCTGGCTGGAGCCATTGCTCTGGTCGCTACGGCAGGGCTTTCTGCCAAATGCTTCATCTTCGTGCATGGTCACAACAGCTCAAACCTGACATACACTCAGGCACGTGACTATTGGAAGAAAAGCAGCACCGATATGGTGTCTTACATTGCAAAAGATAACCAGTTCTATATTGTTAACTGGAACTCCACTGTTTACTACTGGGATGGCGCAGTTGAAGTTGCAAACAAAATCAACAACGCACTTGCCGGCGGCGCAGACGGTGGTGGCAACAAGTGTCTCGCTGGTGAAACCAGTTATGTGCTCGTAGGCCATAGCATGGGAAATCCAACACTCGCCTACATCACTGGAAACTCACGCAGCACAGATCCATACTACAACTATGGTGGGGCTAACTTCAAAAATATCGCGGATAAAATCTCAGTGCACGTTTCTGTTCAAGGCGCACATCGCGGAACATATGGCGCAGACGGTATCTGTGGAAATGCAAGCTGGATGACTAACTTCATCTCTGGAGCTGCTGGATTCTTCATGGGAAGCAGTTGCGACAATGGAACTGCATCACTCCAAACTGCTGACAGCTGGCAAGTTCGGACCTATGCAAACTCTCCGCGCACAAACATTCATTTGATTTCAGGATATGAGGCGATCTTCGGATCAAGTGCACTCCTGGCGGGTGAAGATGACGGTCTGCTTTCTTATGCAAGTACGTTTGCCTGCAATGGCAGTGCGACTGCTAGCTATAGCACATCCAACATTTGCTTGAACTCAGCAAAACAAGAAGTAAGCGGTTTCTACAACTGCGATCAACGTCATGAAAACCATGATGATGGCCGTAACGATCAAGACCGTGACACTACCAGGGCTGTAACAGGCGGTTGCTGGGGAACTAACACAAGCGATACTACAGTGCGTTCCAGCATGAGTAGCGCAGAACTCGTTCGTTGCATCTGGGCTTACAAGCCAGCGGGCGATACTTCCTGTAACTAATTCTCTTGTGAAACGCAGGTCTTCGGGCCTGCGTTCTTATTCCTCAACTTCAAATACTCAGAAATAATCTCAGGACTTAATCATGTCGAAGCGGAACCTAATCTTTATTGGAATCGGTCTGGTAATTCTATTGGTTATTGGATTTGTTTTGTTTGAGCGAAAGGGTCGATCATCCAATTCCGCAAACGGCGACGCACAAGGCAAACGTAGCTGGAGTGAATTCTTTGGTATTGGCGGAGAAGGTGAGATTCGCGACGGGGAACCGCTTAGCCCAAAGACTGTCCTTTTCAACAGCGCGAAAGAATACCGCGAGCGCGCCAAATGGCCACCGTACTCTCTTCCAATTACTTCTAAGAATGATCCTGTTACAGAAGATTTTGAAAGTGTCCCACCTCAAATGCCACACCCGGATCATCCGGATGGTCCTTTCCTGGTTCACTATTTACCCAAGAATAGCTTTAATCCAACCGAACCGCTAGTAGTTCATGCATTCTTAATTGATTCCGACAAAAAGAAGATTCCGTTCAAAGGCATTACCGCGACTTTAACTGTCGGTGGCGCCAACGGCAAACAAATCGCTCGCATGGATATGCGCGACGATGGACAGACCGCAGACGAAAAAGGAGATCTAATTTACACTGCTGCATTCACACTTCCACCGGATCTTGCCCGCGATAATAAACCAGCTAACTATATTATTGTGCTGAATGCACAAACGAGCGTGGGCGAAATCCTTGTAACGAACGCATTCAATGTTGGTGCACTAAATATCCGGCACACTGGAAAGTTCTCTGACAGCATCCAATCGGACGAAAAGGGAAACCACCTGGTTGTTGAGCCTGAGTTTCAAATCGAAAAAGAAGGTTTCTATCATATCCAGGGAAGTCTCTACTCAGAAGAAGGAGAAGCAATTGGTTGGGCCCAGAATCGGGTCAAACTGGCTCCAGGCACGCATATTATTCCATTGAAATTCTATGGAGCAATGTTTTGCAATAGTAAGACCGATGGACCATATGTATTACGTAACTTTGCCTATGCAAATGTTGTGGCAATGCCAGGGCCTCGCAGCATCAATCACAAGAATCTCCACAAGACACAACCATACAAGGCTTCTCAGTTTACGTGTAACTCATTTGAAGATCCAGAAATGCTGGCCAAAGCCAAGCAGCTAGAACAGGACGCTGGCGAAGAAAAACAATAAGCTCTGGCGGCTCCCGCGCGGGTTACTGGTCCATTTTAACGGGCGGCGCACCTGCCCCTCGGCGCGGTGTTCCGAGCCGAGGGTCGCTCATATCAAATTCGCTTAACGACGCGCAACCCGTTAAATGGAAAAACAAGCGCCGGGTGCCTTGTCGCTAACGGGTTTCTAATGCTGTGCGGGACCAGTCGAAGGCTTGATTTGTCAAAACTCGCCTGGATAATGATCAGAGTAAAGTGTCCTCTGATCCAGGAATCACCTGATCGACGTGAACCAGTAGTTTCCCCTCTGAAAGAATTACTTCAAGTTTCTCACCGGGCCGCGTTTCCTTTGCGCGCCTCAGAATTTTTTTATCAACATTTCGCAGAATCGAATAACCACGTTTCAGTGTTCCAAGCGGACTGAAGTTAGTCAGCCGTTCTTCAACGATCCTGAAGTGTTCCCAGAATTCCTGCACGCGGCTGGAATACAGCATCGATAGATTTTGGAACGTCTCCAATTGTCGTTGGTTATGATTGATTCGTGCACGCATGGCCGTGTTGATTCCGCGATCCAGTGCGTCGAGTTCCATGAAAGCAGGTTCGAGCATTGCCGTAGGCTTTTTGTGGACGCGCGAAGTTAAAACACGTTGTAAGCGATCTTTGCCGCGCTTGTGATTTTGTAAGAGGGAATACCTGAGCCGCAATGCGCATTCTTCTACGCGGTCCATTATTTCCCCAATAATTGGAACAACTTTCTGCACTGCGGCGCTGGGCGTTGCAGCATAATCGTCCGCGGCAAGGTCAGTCAATGGATGATCGATTTCATGACCAACTGCAGAAACAATTGGAACGCGGGATCTTGCAAAGGCACGCACAACCATTTCGTCATTGAATGGTAGCAAATCCTCAAATGAACCGCCGCCACGACCTGCAATAATTACATCTACTTCCAGCTCAGGTCGATTTAGTAGATCGATTGCGTAGGCGATTGAATCTGCGGCTTCCGGGCCCTGAACCATGCACGGAGCAAGTAGCAGATTGATGGAAGGAAAGCGGCTACGAGCAACGCGAATAATGTCCTGGATAGCAGCTCCTGTTGGTGCAGTCGCAATTCCGAGAGTAAACGGAAATGACGGTAGGGGTCGTTTTTTTTCGCCGGCGAATAGACCTTCAGCATGCAGTTTACGTTTGAGCTGCTCGATCTTGAGGCGCAATAAGCCTTCCCCGGCAGGCAACACCTGTTGAACATTGAACTGGTACTGACCGCGCGGAACGAATACGCTGATTCCGCCCCGCGCCTGGATGCGCAGGCCATTTGCGATCTTTACGTCCCGGTTACGTTGATTAGCCCCCTTGAAAAAAGTACACGCAAGCGCCGATGATTCATCTTTGAGTGAAAAGTAAATATGACCGCTAGTATGAGTTACGAGATTACTGATTTCTCCTTCAATCCAGATATTTTGAAGATGCAACTCACTTGCAAGAACGTCGCGCACGATCGTATTGATCTGCCCGATGGTTAGGATCTTCCTTCCGTCGTCCTGAGAATTTCTGAGAGGTTCCACTTGCGACATTCTAATCGCGGCCCAAGAATTTGTAAACGCTAACCGGGCTGGGCAGCTTCAAGTTCAGGGGCGCGTCTGGGTACAATGCTCCACAGGGTGGCAAAGATGGTCAGCAATAATGGGCCAATAATTACGCCCGTAATCCCGAATTCGACCAGACCACCTAGCAATGCAAAGAAGAGCAAAACCGGATGAACTCCGAGCTGTCGATCGAGGACCTTGGGCTTCACAATATTTTCAAGAACAAGATACATCCCAGGGCCGTAGACGGCCATGAATGCAGCTGAGCCGTAGGAGTTTTCCACAAGAGCAAGAAACAGTGCTGCTGGAAGCCAGACTACTGAAGTGCCGAGGATTGGTATGAGCGAGAATACCGCAGCAACCGCACCAAACAAAATTCCACGAGAGATCCCGCAAAAATAGAGACCGATAGCAAGGGCTGTTCCTTGCAGAATTGAAACAAGAAAATTCCCGCGGACAACTGCGCGCAGTGACTCGTTCAATTTTGAAACAAAAATGTCCATGCGATCATGGGGAATTGGAAGCACTTGACGTGCGAATTCGTAAAAACGATCCCCATCACGAAACAAAAAGAAGAGCAGAATCAATGCAAGTATCAGGTTTCCAATCAGTGAGATTGTAAATGTCATACTGCCTAGAACGAAACTGGACGCATCACCCACAAAGCTTCCGAGTTTATCTGTTGCTCAACCCAGAAAAATGGATCTGCTGTAACTGGATCTAGAAAAGCCGGTGCATGCGGAAATGCCTGCAGGATTGCATCGGATGCGAGCAGATCTTTAACTCTAATCCCAAGATCAATTGCCTCCAGGATCAATTGGCGAATCAACAGGGCCAGTGGGCCAAGGATGACTACCAGTACGCCAATCATACTCATAGTAGCTGCCAGGTTACGGCGTCCTTTGACCAGGCTCAAAAACCTTTTGTGAAGTGATTCAAACGCAACGTAGAAAACAAACGCGAGGAATAAGGGCCAGACAAAGGATCGAAAAAGCCATACGAGGAGCAATGAAGCTCCAATCAAAAGTAAAATTGAAAGATATGGAAATGCGTCTTCGCGATTCAGAAAGCTAGGCCGGTTCATGCGTCCCGCCCCAGCCTCCGGATATAGAGCTTGATGTGCGTTGGAGATTTGCCACGGACAATAATAGTAACAACTTCGCTGTATGCAGATTCTGCCATGATTAAAATTTCTTCCGGAGTATTCTTACTCTGAATGATTTTCCAACCATTGTCGCGTAACGTTGCAAAATAGTAGGCTTCAATCTTTTCTGCTGAGTCTGCAGTTTCAAGCTCCACGGCGCCTTCTGGTGAAGATGCGAACGTGTCCGGCTCATATGTTGCGCTCAGTAAGGAACGAGAGGGTTGATAGCGAAAATTTGCAGCCAGACCACCCGGTAAGCCCTCAGGTTGTTCTGAGATTCTGAAGTCCTTAAATTTGACAGAGAACTCTTTGGAGGCATCTTTACACTGACTGAGAAGGGCAATAGCCAGAATGATTGGCAGGAATCGCATCTTAGCGCACCAGTCGGACGATCAGGTTAAGTTTCTCTGAGATTTGAATTGTCTCAGGAATCTTGTCCTGCTCGATGAGGATGGACGTTGGGCTAATTTTTTGAGTAACAAATTTCTTTCCTGAAATTTGTCCCAGAAGTAGATCCATATGCGCCGCGTCCTGGGTTTGAACCAGTACACACTCATCCGTGATCGTAACGAGTGGGACAGAACGCGACCACTCTTCGATTGAGAAGAGAAGGTTTTGCGGCAGATCACTGCGGCATGTGCGGCGCAGGAACTCGATCAATTCCTGTGGATTCTTCTTTAAGAGCAAGCCTTCCAGGAATGACTCACGCGTAAGCTGGAATGTGAAAACATTGTCAAAACTCTTGAGTTCGAGGAAGCATTTGAGGAGGTAGAGTCCCTCAACAGAAAGTTTTTCCGGAATTGCAATCAAGCTGAGATCAGGATTGAGGATTACACCCCCCTTCTGATCGTCGCGGACAAGGGCCTTGCCTCTGAACAAGAAGTTACCAAGATCGGAGATTTCAATCCTGCGATCAGGATACTCAACGGATATGAGACCCAGGAGTTGCAAATAGAAGAACGCACTGGAGATTTCTTTTTTTAGCTCTGCCAGTTCTTGCTGGAAGTTCTTGATTCGGAATGCTTTTGAAAGGATTAGTTTCTCGCGAATCATGGAAGACAGAATTACAAAGAACAATACTTTGCCGCGTTTTTGAATTGCAGAAACGCATTCATCAAACACTGCTTTTTCATAAAATGGCACGTACATTGGCTCGAATACGTCTTCATAACGGACGCGTCTGTCGCGGCCCATTGTGATTTCTTGCATTACGCGCTTTTCCAATTCAAATGGATCCGTTTCCAGAATTGCGTCGTAGTCGTTTCTGAGAACAACGTCATCGCGCTTAACGCGGACAATATCCATTTGGCGCATGAGCGGGAGCAAAAGTTCGATCTGGTAAATCTGACTTTTCTCCATAAACAGCGAAATATCGGGACGCAGAAACTTGTTCTCTGTATCTTTAAGATCTATCTGTTTGATCTTTCCTGATTTTGCCAGGTTGAGTCCCTTACGACCCAGATACACGATCATCTTCTTAACGTTCAGGACGAAATCGAGATCGTTTACAACACGACGTTCCTGGCGTTTCTTAGTCCCTTTCTTCTCACCAGGTAAGGCCGGATTTTCTGAATATAATCCAAAAACTTCCAGGGGCATAATGAGGAGTCGCACAAACTTTTCATCAATGTAATAATCATCGAGCAGGAGCCCGAGATCATTTAGATGAACGACAGGATCTTCCCATTTCCCTTTGCGCGCGGTTGCGATTTCTTTAACGCGCTGCATTTCGAGAATTCCGCCTTGCTGGAAGCACTCGAGTAGGAGTTCGCGCTCCAGGTCGGATAGGTGGTCTATCAGTTTGCGAATATTGTCAGAGGAACTGAGAGCTGCCGAATCTGGTTTCTTGCCAGCAACGGACTCCCATTCTTTTGGAACGGACGGACGAGCGAATACAATCTTTGGCAGACTGTTTCTGAACTTCTGTCCCTTCTCATTTGTCTCCATGCGGATCTTGCTTCCGCTTTCAGTGAAGAAATAGTATTTATCCAGGTTGTTTGTGAGACGCTCACGGTTCTTCCGCTGGTAAACGAGGAAGTACCGTTTAAGCACGCCCAGTTCCATTTCAGCATTTACTGGCGGTGCGCCAATCTTACGTGCAATTTCACCGAGCGTCAGGATGCTCGACTTGCTCTTTAGAATAGATGTGTAGATGGTAACTTGTGTGGCGCTGAGTCTTTCGAGTACACCCTTGAGGTAGAACTCATCCTGCATGCATTCAACGATTTTCTTCGCAATGCCCTTCTTCTCTTTTGGAATCTTGTTGATGTTCCAGAGCGTGGCCAGCCGCTTGAGCGCAGACACATCAAGTTTGTCCAGCTCAAGCTGTAAGACGTTTTCTTCTGCCATTTTCTTTTTGAGGAACGAAGTCGAGGAAGCCTAAACTGGCCCGATTGAGTGCCATGTAAAGCCTTTTTACAATGCTAGATCGAGCGAAAATCATCCTGCGCATAGCATTCTGGCTGTATGCCGGCCTTTTCCTCTGGGGATGGCTGCGCGAATGGGTAAATCCAATGCTCGCTATTCTACCATTCTTGCTCTGTATTGTTTTTTTAATGCTCAGAAGACGGGCCAGTTCAGGCCAATGGATGGAAGGAGGTCTGTCTGTCCTATTGTCTCTGATGCATGTTCAATATTGCATTGCGCAGCCCCTCTGGATCAGAGGGGAAAGTATGCAGCCTGCACTCAATCCCGGAATAATTGTATGGGTAAATAAACTATCCAACGGTTTGATTGCGCCTCCTGTCACGCCAGCAATGCGTTCGCATGGATTTCATCGTCTTGCCCGCTGGAATGCGATGCAAAAAAGTAGTATTGTTGTGATTCGATTTCCTGGATTGAACGACGGTGCAGATGCTGTTATTGTAAAACGAGTGGCCGCACTTCCGGGCGAGACATTCGAATTCGCAAATTCTCAAATTCTAGTAAACAATCACGCAATTACTGTTAACGGTGTTCCGGCCTTTGTTTCGATTCAACCGCGCACAATCCAACCACCAGTGTTTCAATTGCCGGAGGAAGTTGAGAAGTTAGGTTCATTGGCCATCTGGGCTGCGGGAAATGGGCTTCCCATTCGCGGAGTAGTTCCTGAGGGAGCGGTAATTGTTCTGGGAGACCACACGCTTGAATCAAGGGATTCGCGTAGCTTCGGTTTTGTTCCAATCGATTTCATAATGGGTTCCATTTCATCACCTCAAACGGAGTCTGTAGAGCTCAAGCGATGATGAATAAGGTTCATTCGCGACTGCGCATATTTGGAATCGCCTGCGGTCTATTCATGGCTCTGCTTGCAACGCGGATTCTCTGGCTGTCCCTGGCTGGAAACAATGAGAGTGCTGTGGAGCGGGACAATGTTGTTCGCGGACCTATTCTTGATCGTCGGGGCATTGCGCTGGCGCGCACAGAAGAAGCCAGCGCCATAGCTATTTCACCAGGAGAGCTAATTGATTCTGAATTTGCAGCACAGAATCTTGCTCGCTATCTTTCCATTACGCCGGAAGAAATCCTGAAGAAAATTTACCAATCAAACAATCGCAAATATTTCTATCTCAAGCGACAGGTGGATAACTTTACAGCTGATCGCATCATGGATATGAAGATTCCAGGAATTCATCGCGAGTACGAATTCAAGCGTCTATATCCTGCAGGGCCTGTTGCAGGAAACCTCCTGGGTTTTGTGGGCCGTGATCCCGGTGTTGCTCTTGCCGGGCTTGAACGATCGTATCATGAGCTTTTGGGCCGCGCGGAAATTGGTGAACGTCGGGGACCATCGCTTTACCTGACCATAGATAGCCTGATCCAGAGCAGGCTGGAAAAAGAAATGCGCGCGGCATATGAATCGTCTAAAGCGGCAAGAGCATCCGGAATTTTCATGGACCTGGAAACAGGTGAAGTTCTTGCAATGGCTAGTTTTCCGGAACTCGACCCAAACGAATATCAGACCAGCGTGCCTAATCAGAGGGAGAATCTTGGCATTCGCATGGCTTACGAGCCAGGTTCTACTGTGAAAATATTTATGGCCGCAACTCTTTTAAAGAATAATGCAGTTAAGCCAAATGAGAAGTTTTTTTGCAACGGTGAATACAAAGTTGGGAATGTTACGGTTCGTTGCCGCGTGCACGGGAAAATGTTTGCGCATGGAGAGGTTACGCTTTCTGACATAATTACAAAGTCGTGTAACGTTGGAATTATTCAGGCAATGAATCGGATTCCTCCGCAAAAGCTGTATTCTGATTTGCGAGCTCTTGGATTTGGGATTAGAACAGAAGTTGTACCACCGGGATCCGGGGAAGCACCAGGTTACTTACCTGAGCTTGCCGATTGGGTCCCTGCATCGAGTATCTACTTTCCGATTGGCCAGGGATTCAGTGTTTCACCCATTCAACTTTTGCGCGCTGCGGGTTCCATTGCAAACGGTGGTGTTCTACTCAGACCAGGCCTGGCGAGACAGGCCGTCGCACAGAATGGTCATGTCTGGTATGAGCACAAAGTTATACGTGAGAAGAACCCCTACGAACCGGCAGTCAATCGTGAAGTTGTCCGCTACATGCGCCGCGTTGTTTCAGAGGGAACGGGGCGTGGTGCGAGCATAGTTGAAGTCGCAATTGCAGGAAAAACTGGAACGGGACAAAAATCCAGCGCCCGGGGATACGAAGAGAAATTCGTCGCCTCATTCCTGGGTTTCTTTCCTGCCCAGAATCCCAGATACGGCGGACTGATTGTGTTTGATGATGCTGGCGAGGAGAGCGGTGGTTCGCTTGCAGCCCCGGTCTTTGCGCGATTTGTGCAGAGCATTCTGCCAGTCCTGCAAGAAAGCTCACAAACCATCAAAGTACCCGAGTTGGCCCCGCTTGCCGATCCCTCAAGAAATTTTGATCCCCAGGTCATCGGTGATTTTCGTGGCCTTTCTGCGCGTGAAGCACGCTACCTTGCAGGTCGAGTCTACGGCATTCCGGTTGAACTGCATGGAGCAGGCTATGTGCGATCGCAGGAGCCTCCTGCCGGAACACCCAATCAAAGCTTAAAGAAGATTAAGTTATTTTTGGAACCCTGATCTGAAAAGGCGCGCCAGTTGATCAAAGACGCTCCTTCAAGACCGGAACTTGTGCTAAAAAGCCGCGCAATCCCCGTTCTTAGCGGATGCGCCTGAATGCAATCATGGCAATATCATCTTTGTGCTCTGAAGGTCCGGAGAGAAATACTGGTTTACCAGTGAACACTTCTACATCCCGCGCAGCTTGTTCCAGGAGTACAACCGGTTTCTTCCTGCCACCTTCCTGAATTAGTTTGCGCAAGCGCTCAATGCCATACTGTTCGTCAGCTGCATTCATGGCTTCATTCAGACCGTCTGTGTACTGAAAGAATAGATCTCCCGCGCCAAGTTTGATTTTCTGCGTTTCCAGGGCTGTGACAAAAAGATCCGTATCCACAGCACCGAGTGGCAATGCTGTTGCATCAAACTCTTCGATGGCGCCAGTTTTGTATCTATACACAATCGACTTGTTGTGGCCAGCATTCACTGCTTCAATTTCGTTTGTGCGCTTGTCGAATACTCCAAGAAACATTGTAATAAAGACGTTAGCCGGCGTATCTGCAAAAATACGGGTGTTCAATTCTTTTGCAATCAACTTAACATCGCGCGTACGTTTGATAATTCCATGCAGATGAGCGCGGAGCATTGTCATGATAATTGCTGGACCCGCTCCGTGGCTGGATACGTCCGCAATGCAGAATGCCATTTGATCAGGCCCGGCTTCAAGCAGGTCGAAGTAATCGCCGCCAACGCCCATCATTGCTTTATAGAATGTTCCAAACGAAAGGTAACCATCCATATTCATGGGCATGCTTTCCGGGAGCAGTCGCTTTTGAATTTCTTCAGCAGCCGACATTTCCCCACGAAGTTCTTCGCGTTCGCGAAGTCCTTTGACCATAACGTCAAGCGACCGGGCAAGATCGCTTACTTCATCTGAGCCGGTGGATTCAAATGCAACGCCCAAATTGCCCTGACCAACAAGTCGTGCACCATCTATAATGGTGCGAATGCGACGAACAAGCACGGATGAAAGCAGAGCAACAAGAAAGAAGATTCGCAGGCCATATGCAATTGCAGTGTCGAGCATTCGATCACGCTGCTGCGTCTGATCGTCCTGAAATTTCTGCATATCAACCAGTATCCGCACGTATCCCGCGGATTCTTCCTGAAGGGCCTGTTGAGCTAGAGTTGCCAGTGGAGTTGAATCAATTCCGACCATCCGAACCAGGGCATCGTGTCGGTTGAATAGCATTGCTTCGGAAGTTGCTCCGTATGGATAAAGGGACTCATATGCTCCGCTCAAAATCCAGGCTCGCAAGTAGGCGTAGCGAATCTCGAATTGCTTTCTCCAATCGTCTCGACCAGAATAGCCCCGGGCAAACGCGCTGTAGTCGTACCTGAGAATCAGCTGCGAATCAAGCAGGGCTCCGCGCAAATTGCCAACAGCGTCATCCATAGACGCGCTGGCCTCTTTGCTGTCCGGGGCTAATCGATGTAGCGCATTCATAAGGGCAGCGTCGCGTTCCTTTGCAATTGCCGCATAGGAATCTGATAGCTTCTTCCAATCCGGATCAATTAGAGCAAGTTTTGGAGTTTTACCAGCCAGGAGTTCAGTTTCTCGTTTTACTAGAGCATCGCCTGCGGTTTTGAGATCCCTTGCGTACTTCTGATCGAGTCTCAGAACACCGACGATCTTTCTCGCTGCATCCGCAGAAAGTACCTGTCTTGCGCGGAATGCCATTTCTTCGTTTCGTGCAATGCCACCTGTCAAGACCAGGAAGCGCTGGTTTTGCTGAGCGAATGTTTCAGAATGAATCGAATAAAGTGATTGCGGGGAGACTTTAATGGTAACTGGAATTTGATTGATCAGAGCATCATTGTAGGTGTCAGAAATTCCCATCGTGTCCGCCGGATAGCCAGTGGACTGAGTCTGTCCAAGGCGATCAAGCGTCTGGATTCGAAATCGTCTGCGATCAAGGCCCGTAAGCGACTTAAGATACACATTTGAAAAATCTGAGCCACTCAGAATCTGATTCTGCAAGTAGCCTGCAGCTGTTGGAAAATCTTTGTTCCCGATGTATCGCGCCGCATTCCTGGCAGTGGCAACGTAACTGTCTACATGTTCGCGAACTGTTTCTGGGAGACTGCGTTTCTGAGCGTCAACGATTGCGGTATAGAATTCATCTGAGAAGACCAGGCGCTGTTTGAGATCGGCGCGATCTTCAAAAGCATTTTTGTTTTTCTGATTTAGTATTCTGGATTCTTCGAGCCGGATTAGATTCTTCTCAAGATGCGCACTTTCGAGGGTCAGTTTCTTTGCAGGCAAAAAATAAGCGGACGTCTCTTTTTCAACACGCTCTGAAAAGATTCTATCTTGCTGCTTCCTACCCGATGCGATCAGGACCGAGACAACAATGACCAAAACAATTCCGGTGAAGATTGTAAGTTGCGCGCGTAATCCCATATCAGCTCCGAATTGCCTTGAAAAGAATGAGAGAGTTACCGCCGCCGTCCCTGGGGCTATACGTGGTTTTCATGATGGTGGAATATAGATGGATGCCAAGTCCATGGTCGTCGCCACTTTCCCCATGCTTCCTTAGGTCAATATCAGAAGGCGTTGCAGTTGGATCAAATTGCGGCGCACGGTCCTGGAAATTAAACTCAATGCCGCCTGATTTGCCTTCAATGTACAAATCTACAGGTGGATGTTCGCCTTCACCGTATCCGTGCTGCACAATATTCACGAACGCCTCGTCCAGCGCCAGGATGACTCGATTCTTTTCTATTTCATCCAGGGCGTTTCCAATAAACGCATCTGCAGCTTCCCGCATACGATCCAGTTCTGAAATGTTGCTTTTCAGAACCAGGTGAATGGGACCAGGCAAGCTAGAATCCTGCCACTGCGTCCTGGACGCCCGGAAACATTGGGAACAAGAGCGTAAACTTCATAAGATCAAACACATCTTTAACCTGGGGCGTAACTGCGGCCAGGCGAATGCCGCCCCCCGCTTTCTTGGCATCCGCTTGATTTGCATTCAGAATCCCGAGACCGGCGGAAGAGATGTAGGTTAGTTCTGAAAAATCCAGAACGATTTTGGAATGCCCGGTTCCAATTTGGCCTCGCAGTTGTTCGTTGGCTGTGGGCGCACTCTGTGCATCCAATTTGCCAATCATTTTAAGAACGATTATACTGCCCGATGAAGATTGTGCGATTTTAAAATCCAAAATTAGCCCCCTTTTTTTAACTCTTCCCAGAGTCCCTTTTCTGTAATAATTTCATACAACTTACCTTCCATTCTGTCAACTTCCAAATGATATCTTACTTCTGGGTTACCCTGGAAAATATGTGCATACTTACGAATTCCCTGGATTGCCTTCTTTATATCAGCCTGGGTGATTGCGGTTACGATTTGAAAGTGCAAGCTAATAGCCATGAACTCTTCTAGCTCGGCGTTGAATCCCGGATAACGTTTCTCGAATGCCCCAACAACTTCACGGACATGAGACATGTTGTTGTCTTCTCTGTCTGCGTGTTGCACCATATAATGAGCAATTAATTTTCTACAGCGCGGAAGATCATCGTTTCGATTGGCAACCTGGATCTTATTGAACAGGATTGCCGCTTCCTGTTGGATTTCAATTTTGATTTGCGTTTTACCCAGATCTACTGGTGCAAAAGCTTTCTTAAAATCATCCGGTGTCATAGCCTGGAGACCCTGGGTGAAAAGTTCATTGCTTCGATTCTGGTAGACGTGCTTGAACTGATCCAGTTTTGGAAGCAGCACTTGAACAAAATCGATGGCTTCCGGCGCAGTTGAAACCTTGGTGTGCTCTGTCATCTTCCCCAGGAAGAAGATCGTTGCATCGCCAACAGAAGAAAGCGTTTCATTCAGAGACTGAGAGATGAGTCGCTTGCAGAGTGGAGCAACCGTGTGAACTGCGCTTGGCTCCTGTGCTGAGACTTCAATTCGGTCCGTCATGCGCTTGGCCGTATCTGCAGCGGGCGCGCGTCTCCAACCGGCTTCGCGCAGTGGTTCCCACAAATATGTTACGAATGTTTTTCTGCCCGTCATTGCCAGGATGCGGACGACCTTGATCATATCTTCCGCTACTGGAACAGGAACTTTGCGCAGACTGCGCAGGTCCATCGACTACTCCGGGATCCGTTTTTCGGCGCGCCGAACCAGGAAGTTATAGAGGCTGCCAAATCCAAGCGAGAACAACAGTGAATCGGTTGCAGCATAAAACAAATCGAACAGTGCGCCGAGGACACTTTGCAAGAGCGTCAGGTCTGTATCGCCTGCTCCGTACGGGTTAGGATGGATAGACTGAAACGCGCTCATGAATTCGCCCCCAAACGTGGAGCTGAGTCGAGTCCAGATGGTGAGCACTAGTATGATAAGGGAGCAGAGGGTCGTCATGCTAATGGCAAACGAGGTGAGATGAATTCTCATGCCATAGACAGGACTTGCCCGGATGGCATGTCAACATCTAAAACTAATTTCACACAATCCCTACGAAAAACGAAATGAAAGGCACTTTCAGGTCGACTTCTGCTGCAATAGGCCCTTTAGCTCGGCTAGACGAGGATCGGACTGACTGAGTCCTGTAGCTTCCCCCAGAATCTTGTTTGCCCTTGTTCTATTTCCCGTAAGGCGATACAGATCAGCGAGGTTGATCAGGTTCTTCAGATTTTCCGGGTCGCGTAGTCGAATTCGCTCGGCCTGGGAGACTGCAAATCCAAGCAAGCCGGGATCGCGCGTTTGCCGGTAGAGCAGTTTACTCAGATACGATGCAGTATGAATTGCATCCGTATCCGATGGATTCAGATCAATATAATCACGAAACGCAGTCCAGGCTTCATTCAACTTCTCGTTCTTGTTCAGTGAGTGGGCTAATTGACGTGCATCTTCAATTTTTTTCCTGTGAGAGGCCAGTCGTTCCGATGATTCGTCTTCACGGTAGCCCAGTCGCATCAAGCTCAGATCATCCACAATCTGTCCTGCCTTCAAGAGTTCCTCTTTGATGGCTGAAAGATCTCCGCCAGCGTTTTGTACAATGCGCCGGAACAGGTTTTCATCCTCATTCATGATGCGTACGCCGCCTTCCTGAGTTCCGAGTTCCAGATCATCGCGGCCGTCTGATCCAATGATTAACAAATCTTGAGGTTCCAGCTGCAACGTGCGGATTCGCATACCCTGGGTAATTCCGGTCACACCAAGTTTTCTTAGAATAAATTCATCTTCAACGAGTCTGGCTTCATTGTTTCTGAGTAAAACGATCCGCGGATGCTCCGCGTTGATATAATACAATAGCCCTGTTTCATTGTCCAGGATTCCAAGCAATGCCGACACGAGCATGCTTCCATCAAACGTGGTAAATACGTTGTGCAAATCAACAAAACAATCCTTCAGCCAAACTTCCGGTTGCTTCTCTGTATCGCGCGAACTGAGGGTCCGCTGAATCACTGATTGAAATACTGTTCCAAGCACAAGCGCACCGCCAGCTCCCTGGATCGACTTTCCCATTGCATCGCCGTTGATAAATGCAGTGAACGCCTTGCCTTGAATTTCGATTGAGTGTGCGCAAAGATAATCTCCTCCAATTTCCGAAGCTCGATTTCTAAAGATAAATTTCTTATGCTGATCCAGAAGAAACTCAATCTCAACTTGATTGCTGGATGAGGTGTTTGCAATCAGAGGTTTGATCAAAAGCGACGTCAGGAAATAATCTCCGTCCTGTTTTTCTTTGAGTTTAATTACTTCATCCATCCGCTCGCGAACTTCGCGACCCTGTTCGGTAATCTTGCGATGATTATTGAACATGTGGAAACGATAGTGATCCAGAACTACTGACATTATAAACGATATTAAATATGCGATTCCTATGTTTTGCATAGAATACTGCGCTCCATCTGTCCCCAGCTTTGGTCCGAAAACAGCAATGGAGGTGATGAACAATGCAATTGAAAGGCCGTACATAATGTAGCTGATGAGCAGAGGAAACGGAAGGAAGACCGTGATCATCACGACTACTTGTAATCCAGAAACGTAGTTGGGATCGTCTGCGATGCGCCCGGTAAAGAAGGCGCAACTCAGCAGAACGTAACCATAGAGAAGATACATCCAGCCCAGGCCTTTGCCGCGAAAGCGGAAGCCCGTCAATTTTTCAAGGCCTATTGCGATGAGGAGTAGGAGCGAGAGCCCGCTGAGCGCGATTCTAAAGTAGAAGAGCTCAGGAAAGTCCGGATGTAATTTCTTGTCCGTATCCAGGGCAAATCCAATCCATGCTACGATTGAAACAAGTCCCCCAGGTAGATGGAGGATGCGAGCCTGTTCGTGGAGGCTTGCAATGAATTGGGACTTAAATCGTTGCCGATCCGGATTTCTTTGGATCATGAATCACTCCTTTTCTATAGCCGGAAACGGTCATGCACAATCTCATTAAACATTTGGATATATTCTGACTTCTTGTCAGGAGAAAATCAGGAACAGAAGTAAGGGAGGATTCAAACCCCCGGATTAGCCGGGATTTGAAATCCCACAAGCTTTGCGGCCCGTGTCCTCATACGGAAACAAAAGAGCAACCTGGGGCCTTGTGGGCTCCAGGTTGTCGCCTAACGTCAGGCTGCCGAAGGGCTGCTTTTCTTCTTGTAGATCAAGAATGCGGCAATCGCAACCACAAGCAAGAGGATGACCCAGAAGTACTCAATAATGATAAACGCAAGACCCATTATCACAAATGAGAACACCGCAAAGACTACCTGAATGAGCCCTTTGCCAAATCCGCCAATCAGCGGAATGAACTCAATCAACTGGAGAATTGGGCCGGTTAACATTGTAAGCCCAAGCCAGAAGCACACAACGCTTCCAAGGAACCAGCCAAGCGTCCACTTTGAATCTGCACTGGAAATTGCTTTCATTGCAGCGTCGAATGAACCGGGGCCAACCTTCAGCCATGAGCCTGCCATCATCCCTGTTTTTCCGGTAGAATATTCTTCAAATTGTCCAGCAGGTAATGAGCCGATCACCGTATATGTTTCGCCCTCTTTATAACTTGTGCCGGAAAAGCTCACGCGCTCGCAACCCGCCGCAGGACTGGAAACGGCACAGGCTGCCTTGAAGTAAAAGGAACCGCTGTACTCATTGAGATCTGCAGTCAGTTCATTCTTGCTGAGTTTTACGCCAGGCAGACCGACAGGATCCAGTTTACCAGGATTTACCGGGTACGCTGTTCCACTTGAATTGATTGTAACACGACCCGGAGTAAAACTGGCACTGCTCGTAGTTGGTGATGGGTTGGATTTACCTTCGCAACCTTTCTTGCTACCAACATTGGTATCAGGTTTGCTAGTCCATGTAAGCTTGCAGTCGTATACATCCTTTTCGATGGTAGTGTTTCCATCTTTTTCTTTCTTAGTTTCTTTCTTCTGCTCCCAGGCGTACATTTCAGCTGATCTGGAAAGTGAAAGATAGCGACCCGGTTTTACGAATTGCGGATCTCCTATCATTTCTGAGTCGAGTGTGCCTGTAGCAAATATTGCTTTTTTGTCCGCAGCAGCTTTGCTTGCCTGTGCGGCCGGCAATGCCCCTTTAAATACTTCTGAAGCTTGCTCACGTTTGGATGCAATGCATGTAATAACGAACGCTCCCGGAAGCAAAACCAGTCCGAGCAGCACTCCCCCAATCGAACTCTTTATTTTGTCCCACGGTCCAATGATTCTTGTTTCACCATCTACTGCCATTCTCTTCCTCGCATTTTTTTGGGTGAGTATGGTAGAACGGAAAATCGATTCAACTAAAATTCAAGCGCGCCCGGTTGGACGCGCCTCGAAAATGCGGTGGAATCAACAAACTGAGAGTTATTACCAATGCTCGCGAGCAGAGGTCTGGACAGAATGCGCCCCATTGCTACCTGCAGACGCAGGAACCGTGCGTTTTAGAAGGCTCATCATGTCCGAGTAATATTCGACTTTCAGTCCTTCCGTAACATGCGCCGGGATTTCCTCGTATTCTGCCTGATTTTGTTCGGGCAATAGAACCGTTCCAATTCCAGCAGCCCTGGCTGCCAGGACCTTCTCTTTGATTCCACCCACTGGCAGGATTTTGCCTCGCAGTGAGATCTCACCTGTCATAGCCACGTTCTCAGTTACTGGTTTGCGTTTGAGCAAACTCGTAAGAGCCGTAAGCAGTGTAACACCAGCGGACGGTCCATCCTTTGGAATTGCACCGCCAGGAATGTGAATGTGAAAGTCCTGGCTGGCGAATGCTTCCGATGAGATTCCGAGTTCGCGTGCATGTCCTTTCAAGAACGAGAAGGCAGCATGCGCTGATTCTTTCATCACGTCGCCCAGTTGGCCGGAGAGTTTGAAATCTCCTTTTCCAGGATACGATGTTGCTTCGATGTAGAGAATATCTCCGCCCACTGGAGTCCAGGCAAGACCAACTGCAAGTCCAGGTTTTTCTAGTTCTTCCTTGCTATCTCTATGGAAGCGATCGCGGCCAAGCAAATCCTTGATGTCGCTATCCTGAATCACAATCTTAGCCTGAACGCCTTCGCCTGAGTCTGCTACGGCCTGCTCTTTTGCTTCCAGAATCTTACGAACCGACTTACGAGCGATGGATTCCAGTCTTCGCTTGAGCGAACGCACACCTGCTTCGCGTGTATGCGCCGTGATGGTGCGCTCAATCGCTTTGTCAGAGAACTGAATTTGATCTTTATCAAGTTTCAATTCACTCAGAATTCCGGGAACCAGATGTTTCTTGGCGATTTGAGTTTTCTCAGCAAGGGTGTACCCGGAAAGGTTAACCAGTTCCATTCTATCGAGCAATGGCAAGGGGATCGAATCCGCACTGTTTGCAGTTGCGATAAACAGAACTCGGCTCAAGTCGTATGGAAGGCCAAGGTAATGATCTTCGAACGTATTGTTCTGTTCTGGATCCAGGACCTCAAGCAAGGCGGCTGACGGATCACCGTTATACGACGCTCCAGTCTTGTCTATCTCATCGAGCAAGAAGACTGGGTCGCGGCGCTCTGCTTTCTTCATTGCGGTGAGGATTTTTCCGGGCATCGCACCCACATACGTTCTTCTGTGCCCGCGGATCTCAGCTTCGTCGCGAACTCCACCCAGGGCAGAACGCACCAGGGGTCTATTCAGGGCGCGTGCAACGGATTTTGCAAGGGATGTCTTGCCGACACCAGGAGGACCTACAAGGCAAAGAATCGGAGCGCGTGCACCTCCGGTCTGTTTTTCAACAGCAAGGTATTCTAGAATACGTTTCTTAACTTCCTCAAGCCCTTCATGATCTTCATCGAGGACCTGGCTGGCCCGCCCAAGGTGAATTTCTCCCGGGGATGGATTTTCAAATGGAAGCTCAAGAACAAGTTCAAGCCAGTTACGAATCTGATTGATTTCAAATCCACCGCCCTGCGCCCCTTCCTGCGCCCGACGATATCTTTTAAGCTCTTTATCTACTGCTTTGCGAATTTCATCCGGTAACCATTTAGCTTTGAGCTGACTTTCAAGATCATCGGTTTCGTTTTCGTCGTCTTCACCGAGTTCCTTACGAATGGTTTCTAGTTGTTTGCGCAAATAGAAGTCGCGTTGCATTTTGGATGTATCTTTTTCCACTTTGTCCCGGACCTCGCGCTCCATTTGCATACGATTGGTCTCTTCAATTAGATCACTTTGAACGGTCTTGAGTTTGTCGCTGACTGAACTAATTTTCAGAAAATCGACTTTCTCAGAAATTTCTTTGCCTGAGAAAAACACCACCTGGTTTGCAAGCGCACTTGGATTCTTCAGACGTTTTACAAACGAAGTAACTTCATCCGGAATCCCTGGATGTGCTTCCACATAGCGCACCACGTGCGCCTGGAATTCCAGAAATTGCTCGTCGCTTACATCATTGATTTCACCCAGCGGCATAACACGGCCCACGAGGTACGGGCTTGTACTTACAATATCGATTAGCTCAATTTTCTGAACGCCCTGAAGGAAAACTTGATAGCCACCTTCTCCCATTGGAATCACGCGATGGATTTCTGCAAGTGTGCCAGTTCTGTATAAATTCTTAGCGTCGATTTTTTCTTCCTGGGCTGAAACCTGCGTGAACAACGCAATCAATTGTCCGGGCTGGCCTTGTTTTTCGATTAACTCAACGGACTCGTTACGACCAACAAAGATTGGAAGTAGGACGCTTGGCAGTATTACTGCGTTCCGAAGTGGAATAATAGGCAATTCAAGCGGCAATGCCCCTTTGTCTATTTCCGTAGTATTTTGATCCGCGTAACGTATTGAGGTACTCATATAATCTCCGATGAATGTATAGTGCAGATTCTGTGCCCAGGACTATTCCGCATACTTGCCAACCAGTTCGCCTATTCTGAGCGCCCAGAGACATTTTGTCAGACTGGCTGTCAAAATGTGTTTGGCACAGGCATCAGCCATCTTTCTTTAAATTAGACGAGGTTTCTATGACACGTGAACGTTTTTTTTCCTATCCAGGGCAATCTGTGCGTCACATAGGTATGACTTTAAAGAGCATTCTCTTCACATTCGTTCCGTTATTTTTTGCAACTGCCGTTGCGGCCCAGGTTCCTCCACCAGCCGGGGTTTCAGCAGAGGAGTTCAAGCGCGCCATGGAGCAAACGCGAAGTTTGCAAATCGTAAATCGCGCCATTTACGATTCGGTGAGACCGTCTACTGTCCAGATCATTGTAAAAGGTGGCGGCGATGATCGTGTAGCAGCTAACGATCCAATTCTAAACGACCCGTTCTTTCGCCGATTCTTTGGCGCCCCACCGAGCCAGGGAAAACCGCCTTCGCTCGGATCTGGATTTATTATCGATGATAGCGGCTTGATTATTACAAACCGCCATGTTGTGGACGATGCAAAAACCGTGCAGGTTAAATTATATGACGGAAGAGTTGTTGAGGGTACCGTGCGCGGCACTGATGATCTTACGGATATTGCGCTGATCCAGATCAAAGACGCATCTCAGCTCAAACCAATTCGTCTGGGCGATTCAGATAAGGTCTTCGTCGGCGACTACGTGGTTGCCCTTGGAAATCCATTTGGTTTGGACGGTACATTCTCAACTGGCGTCGTATCAGCGGTCGCACGCGCTGGCCTGGATCGCAGCGGACTTAAATTCATTCAAACCGATGCTGCAATTAATCCGGGTAACTCTGGTGGTCCTTTGATCAATCTGGACGGCCAGGTTGTAGGAATCAATCGGATGATCGTTTCACCTACGGGTGGTTCGGTTGGGATCGGTTTTGCAATTCCAATAAACGAGGTCAAAAAAGTCCTGGGTGAAATTAAGCTCACCGGAACCGTTACACGACCAATCCTCGGTGTTCAAATTGTTCAGCTGACACCACAGGGAAAAAAGGAACTTGGAGTGGCTGCGGGTGTGCTCGTAGTTGCTGTTGGGCAGGGAAGTGGTGCAGACAAAGCTGGAATCGAGAAGAATGATGTTGTAACTGCCGTGGACGGTAAAGAGGTTCACACTGCGGAATCACTTGCGTCGTATATTCAGACCAGGAAAGTTGGCGACAGAGTCACAATAGAAATCGTGCGAAATAAGATTTCAAAAAAACTGGATGTGATACTCGGCAAGATGCAGTGAGCCAATTTAAAACAAGAATTATTTCAGATGAACAATTTTCAGCTAACCGTCTGGCCCTGGAGTCCAGAACTGAAGAGATAAAGCAACTCGCCCTCAAGATACAGGCTGGCGGAGGGGCAAAGGCCCGCCAGCTTCATGAATCGCGTGGAAAGCTCTTTGTTCGCGATCGTATCCAGTTGCTTCTTGATCCAGGATCGCCATTTCTAGAGGTCGCCTTATTTTCTGCGCACGAAGTATACGATTTTGATGTGCCAGGTGCCGGGATCGTTTGCGGCATTGGAAAAATTGAAGGCACCCTTTGTATGATCGTTGCAAACGATGCTACGGTGAAGGGCGGGACATACCTGCCGGTAACTGTTAAGAAGCATTTACGCGCCCAGGAGATTGCGCTCGAGAATCGTTTACCTTGCGTTTATCTTGTGGATTCGGGTGGAGCATTTCTGCCCATGCAGGATGAAGTATTCCCGGACAAAGAACACTTTGGGCGAATTTTCTTTAATCAAGCGAACATGTCAGCCAGGGGTATTCCACAGATTGCAGTTGTAATGGGAAGTTGCACGGCCGGTGGAGCCTACATTCCTGCAATGTCTGAAGAGACTGTCATCGTCCGGGGAAATGGAACGATTTTTCTGGGCGGACCTCCTCTGGTCAAAGCAGCAACCGGTGAAGATGTAACTGCCGAAGACCTGGGCGGTGCTGTAGTTCATACTCAGAAGAGCGGTGTTGCAGATCATTTTGCAAACGACGACGAAGAGGCTCTGGAGATTACGCGCAGAATCGTAAAGAATCTAAACTATCGCCCTGCAGTATCAGCGTTCTCTCCGCGTGCAAGTGGTTCACTTGACCCATTGCATCCACCCGAGGATATTTACGGGATAATTCAGAAAGATCTGCGCAAGCCCTATGACATCCGCGAGATAATGCTTCGCATTGTCGATCGCTCAGAATTTCACGAGTTCAAAGAGAATTACGCAACAACGATTATCACGGCTTTTGCAAATGTGTTTGGCTTTCCGGTTGGAATTATCGCAAACAACGGAGTTCTCTTTTCTGAGTCTGCACTCAAGGCCACGCACTTTATTGAGCTTTGCTGCCATCGTAAAATTCCGCTGCTGTTCTTGCAGAACATCACAGGGTTCATGGTTGGACGCCAGTACGAGAATAGCGGAATCGCGCGCGACGGCGCTAAGATGGTAACTGCCGTTTCAAATGCAAACGTTCCCAAAATTACCGTCGTCGTTGGTGGTTCCTACGGTGCTGGAAATTATGGAATGTGCGGTCGAGCATACGCTCCGCGCTTTCTCTGGATGTGGCCCAATGCCAGGATCTCAGTTATGGGTGCGGAGCAAGCCGCCAATGTTCTGTTGACTGTTAAGATGGACCAGATAGCCCGAGAGAAAGGTAAACCAATGAGTCCAGAAGAGCAGGCTGCGTTCAAGCAACCTGTCCTGGATGAATACAATCGGAAATCAGATGCTGTCTACTCGAGCGCCCGCCTCTGGGATGATGGAATCATAGATCCTGCACGCACGCGCGAAGTTGTGGGACTAAGTCTTGCTGCATGTGCGAACGCTCCAGTTGGCGAGCCTCCTTCGTCGTTGTTCAGGATGTAAAAACAAACACCTGGAGTTGCCCGGTGCAAATCGTGGGAAGCTCCCGGTATAGGCTTTAGAATCTTCCGTAGATACGTACGATAGCCCCAATATCGTACGGGCGATCTTTTGACATTGCATAGGGAACCGCAAAACCGAGCATGAAATTACTGAGCTTGATATTTATACCTGGTGCGATTGAATGAAAACTTTGATGCTTTGGATCCGGATCGTATAGGTACTTGTATTGATACTCCAGTAGAAGGTCAAGATACGTAAAACTGAGTCCGAGGTTCAAGTTTGCTACCCAGGCTCGTTCAAAGTCATCTTTCTTTGTAGCATCTTCTTTAAAATTCCTGTTCGCCTGCGAATTGTACCGACCAATTGCGGCGATTGAGAACATGTCTCCGTGGTACCCAACTCCCACGAATGGTTCAACGTTAAAGATCCGCTTGCTTCCGATCCCCACCTTATCATTCCCTGTAGCCAGGGTAAAATCAAGACCGCCTAACGGTATCCAGTTTCCATCTGGGTTTGCTAGATGAACGCCAAGGCCCATGTTGTCAAACCTGGTGTGTGTTTCAGTATTGGTTTCCTTTTTTCTCGTCCAGGGAAGGTCACCACGGATGGATACATAATCATTAAATGCAAATTCGCCGTTTGCGCGCACAGTTTGGGTTCGCTTGTAGTACTTGTGTCTTTCCAGCTCGTAAGTTGAATATTCCACACCAAAGCGTGTTCCGGGCAGAACCGGTTTTGAATATATATAATCAGGCAATGGAAAAGACCGTGCCTGCGCAAATACTGGAGCTGTCTGAAACAAAGCAGAGGCAATCAAAAGTATGTGAAGTCGATTTTGAGATTTCATCGGTCTGGCGTGATTCCTTGCAGCGTTTCCGCGTAGCGTGTGGCTAGAATTCCGAATCCCAGCGAATTGGGATGAATACAATCAAACTTAAGTGAGGGGCTGCTTTGCGGATATCCGCCAAGGGTACCTCTCAGTTCAATTACGTGCAAATTCGGAACGCGTGTGGTAAGACCTGTCAGGTAGGTCTGGTAACGATCGACCATGCGTGCGGTATGAATGGCTGCTTGAGATTGTGGCATGCCGTTGTTTAGCGCACCACGTACGCAAGAAGTATCCATATCCGGATTTGGATAATCGTACCCGTTGATAATCCAGATTAGCGGATCACCGCCCCAGAGCGATTGCTTTAGTAAATTTCCCTGCGTAATTATTTCTCTGTGAACTATGTCCAGTCTTGCAAATCGTAGGTCCAGCTCCGCGTCCACGCGATTTCCTGTTGTTGCGCTCCAATAGGCGCCGCTGTTCGCCAGAATGTCATTTCCACCAAGGCTAATCAACATGTACTTCAGGTTTGGGCCAGAGGCCCGAATCACTCGCTCAAAACCGCGCACAAAATTCAACTCTCCTTGCGCCGTGTGCCCGGCCAGGACAAAAGATTGCAAATGATATCCATGATCTTCAACTAACCAATCGTGTAGATCTTTTTGAATGGGCAGGCCGACGGCAAGATCAGTCCAGCTGTCGCCGACCATTCCAAACTTTGTACTGGGATCGCTGCAACTTGTGAGCAAGTCGCATTGATAGTTTAGGAGGATTCCTTCAATAGGAGACGTCTTCTTATCACAGCTTGAAATCCCGGCTAGCAGAACCAGGACCCGGAGAATCCGGTTTACCATGAGCCTGATGAGCCGCCTCCACCAAAGTCCCCGCCGCCGCCGCCCCAATCTGAGCCAGAGCTAGAATCGGAACTCGAACCGGAACTCGAACCGGAACT